>DATBCP010000354.1:0-6386 GCA_036270435.1 Rhizomicrobium sp.
AGCCACATTCCGCTGGCCGATATTCCCAAATATGTCACCAAGGACCGGATTCAGGCGGCGGCGCGACTGACCTATCAAACTCTGAAGCGGGCCGGCTTCGCCCAGCCGCGGGTGGCGGTGGCGGCGCTCAATCCCCATGGCGGCGAAGGCGGCACCTGTGGGCGTGAAGAGATCGACATAATCGAACCGGCGGTCAGGGAATTGAATGCCGAAGGCCTGCCGATCCAGGGCCCCTTCCCGGCCGACACGATTTTCTTGAAGGCGCGCGACGGTGCTTTGGACAGTATCGTCACCATGTATCACGACCAGGGCCAGGTCGCGGTCAAGCTGCTGGGATTCGAGCGCGGCGTCACGGTGCAGGGCGGATTGCCGCTGCCCATCACCACGCCCGCGCATGGCACCGCCTTTGACATCACCGGCCAGGGCAAGGCCAACGCCGAAGCGATGACCCAGGCCTTCCTGTTGGCCGCCAAGATGGCTGCGGGCCCTACTTGGGACCGGGCAATGGCCGGTAGGCCACCCGGTCCATCTGGAACGAGCTGATCCACAAGGTCTTGCCGATCACCAGCGCGGTGGCAATGCCGCCAAACGCCGGGTTGGGCTCGCCATAGGCCAGGATTCTCCAGCGCATCGCCTTGGGATCGAGCTGCGACGCCACCCAACCGCGGTGGCAGTTCATGTTGCCATGGGCGTCCTGAATCTCCTTGCGGGTGCCGCCGCAAGCAGGCTCGTCGAACATCATGCCCGCCGCGATCAAACGATCGCCGCTCCAATGGATATTGTCCAAATTGTACCAGGGAGTCCGAATGGTGCGCGCGGGTTTGGACGTGTCGGCCAGAGTGTAGATCGCCACCGTCTGGGTGCCCGAGACGGCGATATAGATTTCCTTTTCATCCGGTGAAATCTCGATGCCATTGTTGCCGGCAAGCTCGGTACCTTTGAGCAGGTCCAGGCGTTTGCTTTTCGGATACCAAGCCCAGACACCGCCGGTGACATTGCCGCTGATGAAATCCAGCCGGTCGCCATGCATTTGCACATTGGCGAGGATGGTGCCGTCGGATTTGGCGGTCACCGAATTGGTGCGGAAATCGGCCGGCAGCTTCACACACCCGGTCCAGCTGATGGCGGGCTCCGCCCCACGCGCGTCCACGGCAAAGACCTGGATGCTTTCGAAGGGTCTATGGGTGACGGAGTAGAGCGTGTAGGTGCCGGCGGTCTTGGCAGGACGCAGCGCAATGCCGTGACTGTTGAAGCTGCCGGGAGCGGCGGTGCAGTCGGGATACATTTTCAGATCGGGCTTGGACGTGCCAGTGAAAAACCGGCGCGCCTTCTTGGCCTCGGTATCGACCAGGAAGATGCCGCCATGCTCGCCCATGCCGCTGGCGACAACCCATTTGCTGGTGCCGATCTGCAAAAGGTCTTCCGGCTGGTCCAAGCCGCAGACGAAATTCAACCCCATGGAGGGCGCACAAGACGGCGCCTCAGTGCCGGGATGGGGCACGCCCGCGGGTTGTTGCGCGAAGGCGGCAACTGGCAACAGCGCCAGCAGGCCGATGGCGAAAAGCGCTTTCATGGCGTCTCCCCGTTTTTGCAGGAAGCGTAGCGGCTATTTGCTGGCAGGCAAGGTGGTTTGCACGCCGTCAGCGACAAGCGGGTCCATCGCCGCCAGGTCGGCGCGATAGCTGACCGTGTCAGCGGTGGGAAAAGTCTTGGGCACCTTCTGGGTGACCCGTCCGGTCGCGGCCCATTCGGTGCCGCGCTGGAATGTGACGGCGAAGCCGATACAGGAGAGCGCCAACGCATCATGCCCCAAGGTGGTGTGGAAAATGCGCCCCCTGCCCCAATGCAGCGCCATCAACATGGGTTCGTCAAAGCCGGTGCCCCGATTGGCGGGATCGGCATAGGCGGTTGCCAGCACCGTCATGTTTTTGCCCGGGCCGCGCAGGCGGGTATAAAGCTCGTCGGTGGCATGCATCCATGTGTGCGGCAAGCCGCGCATGATGGGATGATCAGGCGCGCGCACGGTGACGCGGAACGGCTTTCGCTTGCCATGCTGCCCGGCCGGTCCGGGGGCGATGTCCGATGCCAACCTGCCATTCTGGAAGTACCATTTGGGTCCGCTCTCGCCGTCGCGCTGACGCCAGCCGCCGATGCCGATCATTTCGTTGAACGCCGCCCAACCGGGAAAGGCATTGTCGGCGCCATGCACCACCACCAGCCCGCCGCCATTCTTGACATAGGCCTCGAACGCGGCCTTGAGCGGTGCGGGCCAGTCCTGGGAATCATAGTTCAGCACCACCACCTGATATCTGCCGAAATCGGGATGGAGATTGGAAAAATCGCCATCCGAGGGCGGCACACTCACCTCCGTCACGTCGAACCGCCCGGTCTCTTCCAGCTCGCGCTTCATGACCTGGCTGGTGAGTTTCCAATTGTGGTAGGCGGCGGCGCTGGCGCCATCCAGCAGCATCACCTTGATCGGCCCCCGGCTTGAATCCGCAGCTATCGCGACCGAACCCCATAACATGAACAGGACCGCGAGAAGCCAGCGCATCTATTTCACCGGATCGGTGCCGGTGAAAGGCGAGCAGCAAGGCTTGCCGATGGCATGCAGCTCCATCACTTCGGCACGGGTGCCGTCGGGGTCCAGCAGATTGAGCTGCCATTTGGCGTCACGCCCAATCTTGGGAACGATTTGCTGACCGCGTGCGTCCACCTGGCCGTCCAGCCGGCCCTGGACCCATAATGCGGTATAGACTTTTTCCATATTGGGCACACCCAGGGAGAAATGATTCAGCACGCCCGTCTGTGCCTGGTTCAACGGATTGCTGGTGACCATATATTCCAACCAGTCGCGACCATCCGGAACCTGCTGCGACACCCAGCTGGGCGGCGCGTCATCCTTCATGCCGCCATACCAGTAAGGACGAAAGCCCAGGATCTCGCGATAGAAAGTGTCTTCCAGCGCCCGGTCATGAACCACGGCGCCGACATGGATGATATGCCCAAACAGCGGATTGACCGCGATGGCAGGGAGCGGTGACGGCGGCTGCACGAATTCCACAAGGATGCCTTCCGGGTCCTTGACCCGAAACCATTGACTGCCATCGGTACCCCTGCTGACAGCGTTCGGCACCTGGATTTTCCGGGAGCCCAGATATTGGCGCAAGCCCTCCGCATTGGCGGTGTCGAAGGCGATATGGTCCATGCGGTTCGCAGCCATGCCGGGCGGCGGCGGCAGAACTTCGACGAACTGGCGGGGAGAGAAGTAATAGCGCGTGCCTTGTGGGTTCTCCGGGTCCGCCCGCTTCACCGCACCCAGGTCGTGCACATAGAACTGCTCGGCTTTGGCGGCGTCGGTGGCATAGACCGCCAGGTGCGAGACCGAAGTGATCAGCGGACGTGCCGGTGTGGCGGCCAGCGCCGCGCCGCTCAGGCCGGCCAAGGCTATGAAAGCAACTGTCCGCATCCCGCCTCCCACCTGTTTTGCGGTAGTATAGCCGGTCGCGGGTCTTCTAACAAAAAAGGGTGCGGGGCGCCGCGACCCGAAATAAAAAGGCGGGGCCTCTCGGCCCCGCTTAGGCACTCAGGGGAAAATGGATATCTTGAATAGCTCTCAGCGTCGGTCCCTAGGAAGCAAGCAGACTTAATAAGTGTAGCGGACGCCTGCGAAGAATTCGCGGCCGGTATAATGCAGCACATAGGGCCGCTGGCCGATGGAATCCGTGTACTGGTTTTGGCCCTGGTTGGTCAGATTGACCACCTCCAGGCTGAAGGTGAAATTGTCGTCGAACTTGTAGCTGGACGAGAAATCCAGGTTGAAGGTCGGCGCATTGATCAACTGATCGTTCAGGCTGCCCGGATTGATGCTGACAATGTACTTGCTGCGGAACGCACCGGCGATGCGCGCCTGGAAGACGCTGTCGTCATAATAAAATGTCGCGTTGAACGACGTCCGCGACAGGCCAGTCAGGTCGGCATAGGTGTTCACCGTGCCGTTGGGATTGAGATAATATTGCTTGGCCTGGACAAAGGTGGCGTTGCCCAGCACGCCGAAATTCGACCAGAAGTCCGGCAGGAAATCGAAAGGCTGCTGCCAGTTGATTTCGGTGCCGTAGAGCGGACTGCCCTTGCTGTTGATCGGCTGCGAGAAATTCCAGATTGCGTTCTCGTTGCAGCCGATGCCCGGTGGAGTGACATAGGAGGAGCCGCAGGCCGCCACAACCAAGCTATTGGGCAGACCCAGCGGATTGCCCGCAAAAGGCACCTGAGCAGTTACGGTCTGAACCAGCGTGTCGATGTGCTTATAGAAGAAGGCAAAGGACAGCAGTGCCCCCTTGTCGTAATACCACTCGAAGCTCAAATCGACATTTTTGGAGGTGAAGGGCTTCAACAGCGGATTGCCCACCGTGACATTGCGGTTGGCGCCCGACAGGCTGACGGCGGCGCCGGGCAGCATGCTGGTGAGGCTGGGACGCGTCAGGGTCTGCGCCAGATTGAGCCGGATCAAAAAGGAATCGGCCGGTTCGAGAATGGCATTCAAGGCCGGCAGAAAGTTGTGATAGCTCTGCTGCACATCGGCAGGTATGACAGCACCGCCGTTCGCCGGGTTAAAGCTGTAGCCCAAGGACTCACTGTCTGTTTCGATATAACGCCCCCCGATATTGCCCCGGAAAGGAACGCCATAGAAATGCGCGTCCCAATCCGCCTGCAGCCAGAAGCCCAGATCACTTTCCCGCACCGAACCATTGGACGTGAGCGCGGGCTCCGGGCCGAATTTGAAGGCGCCATTCTCCGCGGTCGGACTGAAGATATTGAACTTCGCATTGAAAGCGTCGATGTTCGGGATCATCCAGCTGACGGCTGAACCCGCCGGTATGTCGATCCCACGCAACGACACCAATTGGGAATACTGGGTGAGGTCCGCGGCTCGGATATCGGCCGGGATAACGAAATCCTGGTTGGCGGTGGTGCCGTTTGAACGCTGCAAGGATACGGTACGATAGCCGTAATTCTTGTAGTCGATACCGCCCGACAATTTCAGCCAATTCCAGGGGTGATATTCCACATCGCCGCTGACGGTGCGGAAGGAATTGAAGTTGGCTTCCGCGCGCTCCCGCATCTGGGAGATGAACCAGTTTGAGAGGCTGGTGACATTGCCCTGGGCATCCGCGGCGCTACCGTATTTCAGGGCCGGAATCGCGGAATAGCCGAAATACTGGTAGCTGTAGCCCTGGGCGCCGAGGAAGTTGGCGCCCGATTGGCCGCCGTTAAAGTCGTAAGTGAGCGTGGTCTCGACCGGCTCCTGCATATGGGATTCCGACCAGCCCGCCAACGCGTGGACCTTGAAGTCTTTGCTGAAGCTATGGCTGAAATCCGCGGTGGTCTGCGCAAAGCGCGAACCGATATCAGTGAGGAAGTGTTCTGCCCGCAAGCCCACGCCATTGGCGGTCAGGGCGGTCAAATTGTTGTGAACCGAATCCAACGTATAGGAGGTGACGGCGATATTGCCGCTGCCCAGGCTCACCGGCGTGCCTGCGCCCCCCAAGGTGCTGGTCCTGAAATTGTTGCCACCCAGCGAATTGGCTTCGAGATATTCCTCCTGCCGCTGCATTTGATAGTTCGCATACAGCGTGTCGATGGTCAGAAGCGTGTCGTCATCGGGCTGCCACTGGATTGAGTTGGTCAGGCCCAGGCGCTTTTCATGGTTGGTGACCAGATCGTAGCGTGCGAAGCGCGGACGATAGGCCTCGTTGACGATGTCATATTCTGTCGCCGTGCCGCCGGCTGGAGTCGCGGCGTTCGAAAGCCCATTGACGCTGAGGAGACGCTGCGCCTGGCTGCAAGTATCGGATGCGCCATTGACAAGCACCGGCGTGCCAGCCCCATTTGGGAGGGTCGTGGAGTTACAACCGCCGACCGCCTGGTTGCTATGCGTGGCGTTCTGCGGCGTGTTGTCGTTCTGGAAACGAACGGTGCTATAGCCTTCTTCCAGGGTATTGCGGATGCTTCCCGCGGCCGAAAACAATATTCCCAGCTTGCCGTTCAGGAAGGTGTCGGAAATGATCGCCGCGACGCGGGGATTGCCCGCGCCCGACAGATCGTTGTAACCCATCTGGGCATTGGTAGTGAACATGAAGCCCTGATGGTCAAAGGGGTGGCCGGTGTTCAGGTCGACCGTGGCGCCCAGCGAACCTTCCTCCACATCGGCGGAGGCCGATTTGTGAACCGTGATGCCGGAAAACAGGTCCGAGGCGAAGATATTGAAGTCGAAGGCGCGGCCGCGATTGGTGCCCTGGACGCTCGATGATCCGGCCGTACCCAAGGCTTCCATTCCATTGATGCGCACACGGGTGAATTCGGGGGAAAGGCCGCGCACGGAAATC
>DATBCP010000355.1:0-5853 GCA_036270435.1 Rhizomicrobium sp.
GCGGCGAGACCAGCGCGGTGGTGGACATCCGCATCGACGGCAAACCGTTCGGCTCGCGCCTGGTGCCGGTTGGAAAGGACACCGATCTGCGCCTGCCGGTGGCGCATGAAGGCGAAAACCTGATCGAATTGTCGGCCGCGCCCGGTCCCGCCGAACTGACCCAGCAGAACAATCGCGCGGTGGTGACGGTGTCGGGCGTACGCGACCGGCTGCGTGTCTTGCTGGTGTCGGGTGAGCCCCATGCCGGAGAACGGGTGTGGCGCAATCTGCTGAAAGCCGATCCCTCGGTGGACCTGGTCCATTTCACGATTCTGCGTCCGCCGGACAAGCAGGACACCACGCCCATCAATGAATTGTCGCTGATCGCCTTTCCCGCGCGCGAGCTGTTCCAGGAAAAGCTGGGCTCGTTCGACCTGGTCGTGTTCGACCGCTATCGCGAACGCGGCGTGCTGCCGCTGGCCTATTTCCAGAACATCGCCTCCTATGTGCAGGATGGCGGCGCGCTGCTGATTTCCTCGGGTCCCGAATTCGCCGGACCCGAAAGCATCTATCGCACGCCGCTGGCCCAGCTTCTTCCCGTCCAGCCCACTGGCCAGATTTTCACCGAACCTTTCAAGCCGATGGTGACGGATGACGGCATGGCGCATCCGGTGACCCGGGAACTGCCCGGACGCAATCAACAAGGAGACCGCAACCAGGACAAGACCCCGCCGAGCTGGGGGCGGTGGTTCCGAATCCTGGGCGCCAACAAAATATCGGGACAGACGGTGATGGCCGGCGATGGGGGCAAGCCGCTTCTGGTGCTGGACCGGGTCGGCAAGGGCCGCATCGCGGAACTGATGTCCGACCAGACCTGGCTTTGGGCGCGCGGGTTTGAAGGCGGCGGCCCGCAGGCCGAGCTGTTGCGCCGCCTGGCGCACTGGCTGATGAAGGAGCCGGAGCTGGAAGCGGAAAATCTTTCCGCCCAGATCATCGGCGACACGATCCGCATCACCCGCCGTACCATGGCGCAGCAGACCCCGCCGGTCACCTTGACCCTGCCCTCCGGCAAGACAGTGAACCTGCCCCTCACCAAGGCCGAGCCTGGGATCTGGCGCGCCGATGCCAAGGCGGGCGAACTGGGCCTCTACCGCGCCACCGATGGCATTCTCTCCACCGTGACGGCGGCAGGACCGCTCAACCCCAAGGAAGTGGCGGATATGCGCGCCACGGACGAAGTCCTCAAGCCCGATGCGCAAGCCAGTGGCGGCAGCGTGCATTGGCTGCAGGATGGCCTGCCCGAAATACGGCGGGTCGGCGCGGGCGACACCGCCAGCGGCGATCGCTGGATCGGCCTGCGCAGCAATGGCGCCTACCGCGTCACCGCTTTGGAGCAGGAAAAGCTGATGCCGCAATGGGCCGCGCTGCTGCTGATCGTGGGGATGCTGTTGATCGCGTGGAGACTTGAGGGGCGTTAGCCCGGCGCGCCGATAGGCGCGCGAGCAGGTCCTGATCGACCTGCGAGAGGGTGAGGAGCGGTTCGCGTAGCGAACGAAATGGTCCAGTGGACCATTTCGAGCGACGAACGCCGCGAGCTAAAGCGAGCGGCCGGGTACTTCAGTTGGCGCGAACTTCTTGCCGGCACTCCCGGCCTCGGCGCTCGCCTACGGCGAACCGCTCCTCACCCAAGCCCCGCTCCCGCCGCACAGACCGGATCGTCGATCTGCGCGCGGCGCACTTCACCCGACAGGGTGAGCAGTTCGCCCGCCTTTAGCGACAGGCCCAGAATGCGGTTCTGGTCGACGGGCCCGGGAAATTTCACCCGTCCCGGCGGCAGGCGGGAAAATCCGACCCTTGTGTAATAAGGCTCATCTCCCACCAGCAGGATGCCGCGCCAAGGCCCTTGGCGCGCGGCTTCGGTCCCCGCCTGCATCAAGGAGATGCCGATGCCGCGGCCACGTTGGTCGCTTTGCACCGCCAAAGGACCGAGCAGCAATTCCTCATGGCCACCCACCCGGATGGGCCAGAACCGCACCGAGCCGCGCAAAACATCTTTGCCGTCCTGGGCCTCGATGGCGACAAAAGACAAAGACGCGACGGGATTGACGCCTTCGCGCAAACGGTATGCCGATTTGGCGAAACGGCCGGGACCAAAACTGTCCGCATTCAACGCCTCGACAGGCTGGACGTCCTCGGATGCTTCCAGGCGGATCTGCCAGGCGGTCGCCATCACATTCATTCCGCTTCGCTAACCGCCGCAGCCTAAAAAGGCAAGTTACCAGTGAGGCGACAGCTCCGCGCCGGCCAACTCCCTGAGCCTTTTCCTGGCAGCCGGCGTACAGCCTTCGGGCGGGCTGTGCGGATCGGCGGAACAGATTTCCTTGATCTCAAGATTGGGTCGGAAATCCAGTTGCGCGCCGCGGATGCGGTAGAGCGCGATCACCGCCGTGGCCCATCCCGCCTTGCGTACATACAGGCCGAAAAATTCGCACCTGCCGCCCGAAAGCCCCACCTCCTCGGCGAGTTCCCGCATCACCGCCTCTTGGGGTGGCTCGCCACGGCCGACCCCGCCGCCGGGCAGCCGCCAGCCGGGATTGTAACGATGCTTGACCAGCAAAATGCGGCCTTGATCGTCATACACCGCACCCGCCACGCCCATGGCGGTCGGCGCCCAGATCGCGCGCGCGGTCATGAACAGCCGGAAGCTGGCGTCGCTGAACCCCCGCAAAAATCTCATAGGTAAGTGTTCCGTAACTTCCGCTTGGATAGCCTAGGCCCGGAATATTAGAAATAGTTGGAATTCCAAATTTTCCCGGCCCGGCGAAAGCGTGGCCGGAGGCAAGGCGCAAATCAGTCCATGTCCGGGCCCGGCTTCGAAAACCTCAAGGCGCTCATCGTCGAGGACAATGCGCATATGCGTTCGCTTTTGCGCGCGCTGCTGAACTCGGTGGGTATCAAGGACATTGTCGAAGCCAGCAACGGCCAGACCGCCATCGAAGCGCTGCGTGAGCGCAAGTCCGACCTGGTTCTGAGCGACCTGGCGATGCGGCCGATGGATGGATTGGAATTCACCCGCTATGTCCGCAACAACGACCAGAGCCCCAATCCCTTCGTGCCCATCATCATGATCAGCGGCCATACGGAGAAACACCGGGTGGAAGCGGCGCGGGACGCGGGCGTCACGGAATTTCTCGCCAAACCGATCACCGCCCACAATCTGTTCGCGCGTATCGCCGAAATCGTCGAACGCCCGCGCGCCTTCGTGCGCTGCAACGGCTATTTCGGCCCCGATCGACGGCGCCACATCAATGACGATTATGCCGGTCCCTGGCGCCGCAAGGACGACTATCAGAATGCGGAGGTGCGCTGATGTCCAGGCCTGGCAAGACAGCGGCCCAGAGCGTGCAGTTCATCGCCCCCGATTCCTACCCCCAGATGTTGAGCAAGCCGCGGGCCGCCCGCGCCCTGCACACCTTGCGCACGCCCGAGACGGCGGCCAAGGCGCAGGCCGTCCTGGAGGCGGCCATGCCGGCGATGCGCGCCGCCATCCTGCAATATGTCCAGGAGATGGAGCGGGCCCAGGGCGACGCGGCCAAACTGTTTGAGGCCGCGCATGAGATCCGCGGCTTTGCGGAGACCGCGGGCATGATCACCACCGGCCGGATCGCCGAAGTCTTGTGCCGCTACATGGACGACCTGACGCGGTTCGGCCGGCCGTTGGACGCGACCATCGTAACCCTGCATGTCTCGGCGATTGCCCGGGCCGCCCGCGCCGAAGATGACAGCGTGCGCACCGGCCAGGCGGTGGCGGCAGAACTGGCGGCCTTGGTGGCCAAGAGACTGGCGGAAGGCGAACAATAGTCACCAGCTGTTAAGCTTTGAATCCCATTTGGTCGCGGCCCGCTTCACGCCTCCTTAAGCCCTGCCGTTAATACTGACAGCCGGTAATTCTTGGGTTTTTCCATGCTCCAGATCGGCGGCATTGTCATCCTTTTCGCGTGCGTGTTCGGCGGTTACCTGATGACCGGCGGCTCGCTGGGCGTGGTGATCGAAGCCGCTCCCCATGAATTGCTCACCATTTTCGGCGCCGCCATCGCCGCCATGCTGATCGGCGGTTCCATGTACAACGTCAAGAAGATCATGGGCTCGCTGGGCAAGGTGATTTCCGGGCCGTCCTGGAAACCCAAGGACTTCAACGACCTTCTCTGCCTGCTGTTCCTGCTCACCAAGACCATGAAGTCCAAGGGCCTGATCGCGCTGGAAGCGCATATCGAAAAGCCGGCCGAATCCTCGATCTTCAAGCGCTATCCCAGGATCATGAAGGACCATTTCGCGCTGGACTTCATTTGCGACACGCTGCGCATGATGACCATGAGCCTGGAAGACCCGCATCAGGTCGAAACCGCCATGGAAAAGCAGCTGGAAAAGCATCATCACGAGGCGCTGGTCCCCGCCAACGCACTCCAAACCATGGCCGATGGCTTGCCGGCCTTGGGCATCGTCGCCGCCGTGCTGGGCGTGATCAAGACCATGGGCGCCATCAGCGAACCGCCGGAAGTGCTGGGCGGCATGATCGGCTCGGCGCTGGTCGGTACCTTTCTCGGCGTGTTCCTCGCCTATGGCATTGTCGGCCCGCTGGGCAGCCGGCTGAAGGCGGTGATCGACGAGGATGCGCTGTTCTATCACGTCATCCGCGACATCCTGGTCGCCCATCTGCATGGCAATGCGGCGCAGGTGTCGGTGGAAATCGGCCGTGGCAGCGTGCCGAGCGAATATCAACCAAGCTTCGCGGAACTGGAAAACGCGTTGAACGCGATCCCGCCCGACGGTGGGTGAGGAGCGGTTCGCGCAGCGAACGAAATGGTCCAGTGGACCATTTCGAGCGACGAACGCCGCAGCGTTTGAGCGAAGCGAAGACGCGAGGCGGGGACGCCGCGAGCGCGAGCGAGCGGCCGGATATTTCCGCTGTCGCCGACCCTTTGAGTGATCAGCCGTTAGGAATTATGAACCGAGGTCAGGCGCGCCATCCTGACCTGCAGCGCGTTCTCGCCTTCCGACACCGAGACGAAGAACAGCGCCAAGGCGCCGGCGAACACGCCCAGCGGCATGGCGTAACAGACGTCCAGATCGGTGCCAAAGGTGACGATGGCGGTCACCAGGACCCCCGTCAGTTGTGCGGTGCTTTTCGGTAGAACGGCTCTCATGGCGCCCATCTTGGAGGACGCCGGGCCAAAGTGAAACAATTAATTAACGAATGGTTAATTTCGTCAGGGCAATTGCAACTATCCCGCCTGGCGAAAGCCTTTCGCCGCCAGCCGGCTGCGGATTTCCTTCGCGTGTTCGCGGTCGCGCGCCTCCACCACCAGCTCCAGGGTGGCGGACTTGGCGGGGATCCCCGCCATCATGCGATTGTGGGAAACTTCCAGCACATTGCCGCCGGCATCGGCGATGATTCGCGCGATATCGGCCAGCTGGCCCGGCCGATCCTCAATCTCCAACTCCAACAGGACAATGCGCCCCTCCCGCGTCAGCTCGCGCAGGATCACATTGGAGAGAAGGCGCATGTCGATATTGCCGCCCGACATCACGATTCCCACCCGGCGGTCCTTGAAACGGCCGCGATTGTCCAAGAGAGCGGCAAAAGCTGCCGCCGCGGCGCCTTCGATCACCGTCTTTTCGATCTCCAGGATCATGATCAGCGCATCCTCGATCTCATCTTCATTTACCGCGAAGATGTCGGTGACCAGCGCCTTGCAGATGGCGATGGTGAGAAGGCCCGGCCGCTTGACCGCGATGCCTTCGGCGATGGTCTGCACAATCGGCCGGGACGGCGGCGCCAGTCCCTTCATCGCATCGGCCATGGCGGGATAAAGC
>DATBCP010000356.1:0-2985 GCA_036270435.1 Rhizomicrobium sp.
GCTTCGGCGTGATTGCCCCGTTGGTTCTGCAAAACGCCCAGCAGATGAAGCGCGTGATGGTTGCGCGGCTCCGCTTCAAGGACCTGGCGATAAAGCGGCTGAGCCTGGTCCAACTGGCCCCGCTGGTGGAATTGGACAGCAGCTTGAAGAATTTGCTGGATATTCATGCGCATGGTTGCCGCGTTCCGAAACGCGTGGAGCACAGCTCCAGCTCAGTCCCGATCGTCTGGTCTAGGGATCGCCGGCGACGGCCACCGTGGCGGACGCACCGTTGTTCACCTGCTGCCCCGGCGCGGGCGCAGGCTTGGGCATGATCACTTTGCCGTTTGCATCAAGCTTACCGGGGGCGTCGAGGGTCTTGAGGAAGAAATCCCGGCTCGGCAAGTCCGCAATTGTCCGCTCCATCGCCGGGAATTGCCCCTCGCCGGTTCCCAGCGGCACCTCCTGCACGGTCCTGGTGGCGACGGCCTTGAGCATGGCCGCCTTCACCATTTCGAAGCCCTTCCTGCGGCGCTCGTCCTCCTGCGGCCGGCGCACCTCCGCCGGCTTGGCAGGATCGATCACATGCGCGGGCAAGGCCTTGATCCGGTAGGCCATCGAGATGCCGGTATAACGGCCGGTCTTGGGATCGGGCATGCCATCGGCGTTGCGCTTGAGCGCGTAATACAGGCTGACCGCATCCTCATGATCGCGGATGCCCTGTTCGGCGCCCGTCTGGGCAAAGGTGTTTTCCGCCAAAAGGTCAAGCCAGTTGCGATAGCCGCCGACAAAGCCGGAAGCGCTCCGCCCGTCCGAAGCGAGTTTCAGGCGGATGCGGCCGCTGTGGAAGTCGGCATCGCCCATCTGGTCAGGAAACCAGCCGATGCGCGGCACGTGCAGCCGGTCGACCTGTTCGGTTTCCACCACGCCGTCCTTAATCCTGGCCTTGAGATTGGTATATTGCTCACTCTTGACGATCCGGTAGGAATAATCCGACGCGACATTGTTGAGAGCATCCCGGACAATCTTGTCCGGCGAATAGCCTATTTCGAGGGTCGCATTGTCGTCGTTCATGGGATCCTGGTTTCCGGAAATCCGGATCACCACGGTGTAAAGCCCTTCCTGCATCTGGGCGTTTTCGCGCAGATCCAGAGTCGCGGTGGCGGGATTGCGGAACGGGGCATCGCAGCCCCAGGCGCGATACAGCGCATTGTCGATGCCGCGCTCGCCATCGGGGCTGACAAAATCGCTGGGCTTGATCTTGCCATCCAGATTGAGCCCGTCGGCGATCCGCCCCATCACCTGGGGCTGGCCCGGATCGGGCGCGGCGAACGGATTGACATAGGTTTCAATGCCCTTGCGCCAACCCCGGTAGGACGCTGCGCGGCCCCAGATATAGAAACGGACATAGGTCGGCAGCCGGGCCTGCTCGATCCCCGGCGGCTTGACGATGTTGTCGATCTCTTCCTTGCCGCGCCAGGGCTGCTGCTCCAGCGCCCGCCGCATGTTGGGCTCTTCGGCGAAATGCTGTGCGCTCCCATGCGCGCAATCCGCTCCCGGATCGGTCTCCGCCGCTTGCGCTCGGCCGCCATAATGGAAGGCAAATCCGTAGGTCCCGACCACAAATCCGCGCGTCCAAGGCGCAGCCGCCACCGGTTGCGCCAAGAGAGCGAATGCCGCGACGGAGATCGTGGAACCCAGAAGCAAATCTCTCAGGACCATCATCGTCTCCTGCCCGGCTAGGCCAGCAATTCGCTATACGCGCTCTTGGTTTCCATGGAGCCCCTGCCCCAGCCATCGACCGAAAGGCCCATGGCCTTTTGCAGGGTCAGACCCACACGCGACACCGGGGCCCCGCCTCCGGCGATATGATAGCCGGTCTTCATGCGCCCGCTGGCGGTGCCGGCGATGAACATGGGGATGCCATCGACCGCGTGGATCTTGGCATAGCTCTGGTCGCTATAGGCAAAGGTCAGGCTGTGATCCAGCAGCGTGCCGTCACCTTCCGGGACCGCGTCGAGCTCTTTCAGCACACTGGCAAACAGCTCCATGCTGTAGATGTTGTATTGGGCAACGCGCGGCTGGTAGCCCAGGACCGGATCGATCGCCTCCATATGGGTGGTCACATGGTAACCCAGGGGATCGCCGGGCACGAAGATGTTGGAGCCGGGTTCGGAAACGGCAAGATTGAACACCCGCGTCTGATCGGTCGCCAGCGCCAGGGCGCCCAGCCGCGCCATCAGCGGCGTGACCTTGCGCACATTGGGCAGCGCATAGTTCACCGGCATTTCCCCCGGTGAATCCGGTATCGTGACCTTGGCCACGATTTCCGGGCGCTGCAGTTCCGCCGCCATCTGGAGCTCGGCCTCGCGGACGGAGGTGAAATACTGCTCCATCCGGGTGCGGTCGTCCGCGCCCAGATTCTTCATGAAATCCTTGCGCTCGTTGGACACAACCGACAGCACGCTCTGCTGCAGCATCACGCGCGGATCGGGTTTCCAGTCTCCCTTGGACGGATCCTGGAAGCCGGGCCCGAACAGCCGTGTATAGAGGGACAAAGGCGTCGGTTCGGCGGGAAGCGTGTTGGCGCCGCCCAGGCTGGAATAGCTGTGCTTGGGATCACCGGACGATGCCGCGGCCACCGATTTGAAGCGCGTGCCGCGGCTGATGACATCGGCTATCGTCTGGTCAATGGTCTTGGAATCGAATTGCGAAGCCTTGGTGGGTGCGATCCCGGTGGCGATGGCGGCATTGCCGGACCAATGCTGGAAGTTGGGATTGTCGTCCACCATCACCCGCATACCGCTGAACACGTTCAATTTCTTCTTGAACGGTTCGAGCGGCTTCAGCTGGACCGTGGTTTCATAATCCTGCCCGGTCTTCTTGGGCACCCAGAGCGATGTCGTCAGCCCAAGGCCGAAGAAGAAGGTGTTGAATCGCATGGGCAGGCGCTGCCCCGTCGCGGCAAGCGCCTGGCCCTTGCTGTCCAGGAAGCAATCCAGGAAG
>DATBCP010000357.1:0-5377 GCA_036270435.1 Rhizomicrobium sp.
GTCTGCGGTCTGGCGCGAACGCCGCGCCTATCGCGGCGCGAGCACCATGACCATCTGGCGCCCTTCCATCAGCGGCTCGGCCTCCACTTTGGCGATCGTCGCCGTCTCCGATTTGACGCGCAGCAGCAGCTTGAAGCCGATGTCCTGATGGGCCATTTCGCGGCCGCGGAAGCGCAGGGTGACCTTCACCTTGTCGCCTTCGTCGAAGAAACGCTTCATCGCCCGCATCTTCACGTCATAATCATGATCGTCGATGGTCGGGCGCATCTTGATCTCCTTGATCTCGATGACCTTCTGCTTCTTGCGGGCCTCATTGGCCTTCTTCTGCTGCTCGTATTTGTACTTGCCATAGTCCATCAGCTTGCAGACGGGGGGCTTGTTGTCGGGCGATACCTCCACCACGTCGAAGCCTTTTTCCTCGCCAAGGGCGAGCGCCTCGTCGAGGCCGATCTCGCCATACTTATGGCCGTCGTCGCCGATCAGCAGGATTCTCTTGGCGATGATTTCGTCGTTGATGCGCGGACCATCCTTGGCCGGCGCGGGGGCGTTACTACCCTGAAAACGTCTGGGAACTATGACTCTCTCCTTTTTACAGCCGCGCGCATCCACGCCTCGCTGGTTCCCTTTGGTTCCAGTCGAAGCGAGGTTCGGTCATGGACGCAAGCGGGGACCTTTCGGTGAGTGCGCCACGGACGTGGCACCGTTCCGGCCAATCTGGCCGGAGTCGGACTAAGATAGGGTGTAACCGGCTTTTCGGAAAGTGCTATTCCGCAACATCTTTACGGGATTCCGCTTCACTTTTGATGCGGGCGAGCAAAGTTTCCAGTGGTACCCCGCCTAGCGAAGGTCGGGCGGAACGGCGTCAGCGGTCAGCCGGGCGAGCGCCGCGTCCAGCGCTAGGCTCTCCTGGCCTTCCGAACCCAATTTCCGCAAGGTGACCGAGCGGTTTTCCGCTTCCCGGCGGCCCAGGACCAGCAGATTGGGCACCTTGGCCAGGCTATGCCGGCGCACCTTGTAATTCACCGTCTGGTTCTCGGTGTCGAGCACCACACGCAAGCCGGCTTTCTTGAAGGCCGTCACGACTTCGCGTGCATAGGCTTCAGCGTCGCTCACCACCGTCGCCACCGCCACCTGCACGGGCGCCAGCCAGAGCGGGAACTTGCCGGCATAGTGTTCGATCAGGACGCCAATGAAACGCTCCATCGAGCCCACGATGGCGCGGTGGAGCATCACCGGCGGCCGCTTGTTACCATCCTCGCCGATATAGGAAGCCCCAAGCCGCTCGGGCATGTTGAAGTCGACCTGCAAGGTGCCGCACTGCCATTCCCGGCCGATGGCGTCGGTGAGGGTGAATTCCAGCTTGGGTCCGTAAAAGGCGCCTTCGCCCTTGTTGTAAGTGAAGGAGAGGCCGGCAGCCTGGGTCGCCTTTTCCAGGCTGGCTTCGGCAAGATCCCACACCTCATCCGAGCCGATCCGCTTCTGCGGCCTGGTGGCGAGCTTCACCTTGACTTCGGGAAAGCCCAGATCGCGATAGGCCCGGAGCAGGAGCTCGCAGAAAGCCTTGGTCTCATCGGTGATCTGCTCATGGGTGCAGAAGATATCCGCGTCGTCCTGCACAAAGCCGCGCACCCGCATCAACCCATGCAGCGCCCCCGATGGCTCGTACCGGTGACAGGAGCCGAACTCGGCCAGCCGGAATGGCAGTTCACGGTAGGATTTGGTGCCCTGCTTGAAGACCTGGATATGGCCGGGGCAGTTCATCGGTTTGACTGCGAGAGTTTTGTTCTCACTCTCGACCTCGGCCACGAACATATTCTGGTGAAAGGTCGCCCAATGGCCGGACTGTTCCCACAGCTTGCGGTCGAACAGCAAGGGCGTCTTGATTTCCTGATAGCCCGCCTCGCCGACGCGGCGGCGGATATAGGCTTCGAGCGTCCGGTATAGGGTATGACCGTCGGGATGCCAGAACACCTGGCCGACCGCTTCCTCCTGCAGATGGAACAGATTCATCTCCCGCCCCAGCTTTCGGTGGTCGCGCTTCTCGGCTTCCTCCAGCCGGTGGAGATAGTCGTCCAGTTCCTTCTTGTCGCGCCAGGCGGTGCCGTAGATGCGCTGCAGCTGGGCGTTCTTGGCGTCGCCCCGCCAATAGGCGCCGGCGATCTTCATCAGCTTGAACGCATCGCCCACCTCGGCGGTGGTGCGGAAATGCGGACCGCGGCACAGGTCGTGCCAGTCGCCATGCCAATAGATCGAAACATCCTCATTGGCAGGGATGCTGGCGATCAATTCGGCCTTGTAGGTCTCGCCGATCCCTTTGAAATGATCGACCGCCGCATCGCGCGGCCAGACCTCGCGGCGGGTGGGCAGTCCCGCCTTGATGATCTTTCGCATCTCCTCTTCGATTCTAGGCAGGTCTTCCGGCGTGAAGGGCTCGTTGCGGGCGAAGTCGTAATAAAAGCCGTCTTCGATCGCCGGACCGATAGTGACCTGGGTGCCGGGATAGAGCGCCTGCACCGCCATGGCCAGGATATGGGCCATGTCATGGCGGATCAGCTCCAGCGCCTCGGGATCCTTCTTGGTGATGATCCGAATCCTGGCATCCTGCTCGATGGGACGGAATAAATCCCATTCCTGGCCGTCTACCATGATGACCAGGGCGGCCTTGGCCAGGCCGGGACCGATGGCGGCGGCGATTTCCGTGCCCGTAATACCCCGGGCAAAGGTCATGGCCTTGCCGTCGGGCAAGGTCATGGTCACCTGGTCTGGGGCTGCGGACACGGGAGTTCTCCTGGTATTCGGTCAATTGTGGCGGACCTTTGGCCTCTGGAACCGCCCCCGTCAAGGCCCGTCCAATTCCCGGCCTCTTGCCGGTTTTATGACAACTGTAGTAGAATTGGCGCAGCACCCCGCAAGGGTGGATAATTGGACCATGCGAGGGGCATTCGCTTGGAGGACGTCATGACGGACATGAAGAAAATTTTGGTTCTAGCGGTCCTGGCGGGCTTGGCGCTGGCGGCACCGGCGCACGCCGCCAACATATGCATCGACACCCGCAAAATCGATAGCAGCAAGTCCACCGACGGCCGCATCATGGTGTTCAAAATGAAGGACGGCACCACCCTGGTGAACCATCTCAAGGGCATCTGTCCGGACCTGAAGTTCAACGGCTTTGCCTGGCGGACTCATTCCGGCGACAATCAGGTCTGTGAGAATGAAGACAGTTTCCAGGTGCTTCAGTCCATGCAGGTCTGCGTACTGGGCAAGTTCGACGCAGCCGCCAAGTCAGCGCCCAATCTCGACGAGCACGCCGAGCGCTAGATCTCACAACTGGCAGATGATGCCGATGAACTGCTTGGCGCCGCGCCGATAGTCGGGGCGCGGCGCGCGGGACGCAATGTCGGTGAGGGCAAGGTCTATCGCCTCGTCCAGGTTGAGCAGTTTCCATCCTGGGCGCTCGCCAGCAAGTCCCTGGATTTGCCAGCCTGCAAGGATGTGGGCGCCTTGCGGGCTTATGCCCACGCGATGCACTTCCACGATGCGGGTGCAATTCTCATAGCGCACCTGCAGGCATTTGCCGTTTTCCAGGGCCGCACAAGCTTGCGAGCACCATTGCTGGCCCAATGGGTGTTGAGTCGGCGCGGCATGAGATGCCGCGGGAACCGCATGTTCGGCCAAGTTCGCCATGGCGAACCTCCCTAACCAACAGGAAGCGGCCGCCTGATGCTCTTGTGCGAACACGTCAGCGCGATCCGCGTGTCCTTGGGAGGAGATGATCTCACCAACGGGTGTTTGTGGGCAACAGCGAAGTGACGGGATTTGCGGCTGCTCAAAACCGGGTCATGCCGGCTGGACGGGCAGCGATAGTTCCACCAGGGCTATCGCCGATCCCGTTCAAGATTTCCGGCTGGCTTCGAACAAGAACCGTGAGGCTGAGAAGCGAAAGCTTTCAGTGGAGCTTTCGCCGGCCGAACGCCCGCGGTGCGGGCCGGAGCGGCCACCTATCCCTTGCGACTTGCTTCGAACAGGAACCAGTTTCTCTTCTCGGCCTGGTCGATGAAGTTTTCCAGGGTGAGGCCGAGAAGCGAAAGCTCCAGTGGAGCTTTCGCCGGCCGAACGCCCGCAAAGCGGGCCGGGCAACAAGCTCGGTCATTACCCCTTGCGACTCGCCTCAAACAAAAACCAACTTCGCTTTTCCGCTTGGTCAATGAAATTTTCCAGGATCGAAGCGGTAGCTACGTCCCTATGCTTGTCGGCGATCTCATGTGCGGCGCGCATGCGTTTGATCACCGATTTGTTGTCATTCATCAGCTCGACCAGCATGTCTTGGGGCGAGACATACTCCTTGTCATTGTCCTCGATGGAAAAAAGCCTGGCGATCTCGCCGAGGGAATGGATGGTGCGGGCACCCAGCTTGCGCACCCGTTCGGCCAGATCGTCGACGGTGGCGAAGATCTCCGTTGCCTGCTCGTCGAACAGCAGGTGGTAGTCGCGGAAGTGCGGTCCCGAGACATGCCAGTGGAAATTCTTGGTTTTGGTGTAAAGGGCGTAGGAATCGGCCACCAGCCCGTTCAACGCGTCGGCAATCTCAGGGATGGCGTTGCCGGAAAGGTCGGTCTGGGTGGTTAGGCGGGAATTGCCCTTGAAAGAGGGGGATTTCTTGGCCATGGGGGCGCCTTTCTACATTAGAATTATTCTAAATATATGCGCCTTCCGGGTCATTTTCCAGCCCCAAAACCGCCCCGGTCCGGGCAGCATCCAATACCCTGGCGGGACGTTATTGGTTCCAGAGAGGGCTCTATGGAGACCGCCATGAGAACCATCGCATTCGCCGCCATCGGCCTCATGAGTTTGGCGCTGTCGGCCTGCGCCGGGCGCTATTATGACGGCTATTACGACCGCTACGGCTATTATCACGGTGATCGCTATTACGGCGACCGCTATTCCAGCGACCGCTATTACGACCGCGATCGCTACGACCGCGACCGGGACAATGACGGCGTACCGAACTACGCCGATCGCCGCCCGTACAATCCTTATCGCTACTGACGGCAGTTGAAGAAGAAAAGGCCCGGTTTCTCACCGGGCCTTTTTCCTTGTGACTCAGGCTTCCTGGTCGCCGCCCAGATAGTCGGGCTTGCCCAGCTTGACCCCGCGATTGCGCAGGATGCCGTAGGCGATGGTGATGTGGAAATAGACATTGGGCAGCACGAAGCGCCCCACATAGTCGGCGCCGTTGAACTCGAAGGTCGTGTTGGGGAATTTCAGCACGATCTCCTTTCCTTCCGAACCGGCAAAGGATTTGCGGTCCAGGCTTCTGAGGAAGGCGATGGTCTTCTTCACGCGCGCCTGCAATTCGGCAAAGCTGGTTTCGGTGTCT
>DATBCP010000358.1:0-1890 GCA_036270435.1 Rhizomicrobium sp.
GCCACAATGGCATCGGAGCGCGCCTGGTCGGCGCGCGCGCCTTTGGTAAGTTCGGTTTCGACCCAGCCCGGCGCGATCGCATTGACGCGAATATCCGGCGCCCAGGCCACCGCAAGCGCCTTGGTGAGCTGTGCAACCCCGCCCTTGGAGGCCGTATAGGCCGGCACCAGCCCGCCGCCGAAAAAGGACCAGATTGAAGCCGTGTTGACGATCGCTCCGCCTTGCTTCCCCAGCAGCGGCCGCGCGCCCACGCACATCCGCATGGTGCCGGTGAGGTTGACGTCGATGACCTGCTGAAAGTTTTGGATGGAGAATTCCTTACCGTCGCGCAGGATCATCCCGGCGCAATTGACCAGGGCATCCAACCGCTCCAGCCCGCCTATGCAGGCGGTGACCTCGGCGTCACTTGTCACGTCCAACGCGACCGCCTTGAGATTGTCGCGCTTGGGCACGGCCGCGACCTCTTGCGCGGTCAGGCCGGTCACAAGGACGTGGTAACCGGCCTGGAGCATCGCCTCGGCAATACCGAAGCCGATGCCTCGCGCCCCGCCGGTGATCAAGGCCTGTTTCATATTCCTCCTTTAGAGCGGCGGCAGCGCGAAGGCGACATAGGCCGCGCCCTGCGGGGCGTTCTTGTCGCGCGCATTGTCGGCCTGGATCAACACATATTGCCGTCCGCCCGCGACATAGGTGATGGGCGTGGCGTTGCCGGCATAAGGCAACACTGTTTCCCACAACCGCTTGCCGGTGCGTGGATCGAAGGCGCGGAATTTCTTGTCATAAAGGGTGGCGCCGATGAACAGCACGCCGCCCGCCGTCAGGATGGGGCCCCCGTAATTCTCCGACCCCGTATTCTTGTCGGTCAGCGACGGATATTCGCCCAGGGGAATGCGCCACACATAGGTCCCGCTGTTGAGATCGATGGCGTTCAGCGTGCCCCAAGGGGGCGCCACCGCTGGATAACCATCGGGATCCAGGAATTTGCGATAGCCGGTGAAGCGGTAGGGCGGACGATCATCGCCGGCGGGCGCCGCGAGTTCGGTCTTGCCCCCCATATTATCTGACCCGGTGCGCGCATACGTCAGCAGCGCCTTGAGATCGCCGGCCAGCAAGCCGCGAAAGGCCGGCATGCGGCCGCGTCCGGACCACAGCACATCCGCCATCTCGGCTTCCGTCAACTTGCTGTCCGCCAAAGATAGGAAGGCGGGCGGCGAACCCTTGCGGTCGGTGCCATGACAGCCAGCGCAATTGTCCAGATACAAGCCTTCGCCCAGGCTGGCGGCCTTGTGGTTTTCCACCAGCCCGCCGGTCCAGGCCACGTCATTGGCATTCAGATACAGGATGCCACGCTCGGCATCGGCGGCCTGGCCGCCCCATTCCGCGCCGCCATCGAAGCCAGGAAAGGCTAGTGTCTGTTGTCCGGTGCGCATATGGGGAAACGGCCCGTCATTGGCAAAGCTGCGAAACTGCTCCAGCGCCCATTGATGCGCCTGTGAGGTGCGGTTGGTCAGCAAGCCCTCACTCAAATGCTGGCGGGCATAAGGCGCAGGCAGTGATGGTACCGGCTCGGTCGCGGCGACCTTTTCACCTGGCACATTGCTGGACGGCACCGGCATTTCATTGATCGGGAACAGCGGCTTTCCCGTCACACGGTCGAAGACGAAGAGATAGCCCTGCTTGCTGGCCTGGGCGACGACATCCACCGCCTTGCCATCGCGCTTCAAGGTCAAAAGTACCGGGGGCGACGGAAAGTCCCGGTCGGCGATGTCGTGGCGCGTGCCTTGAAAATACCAGATCAGCTTGCCACTATTGGCATCCAGCGCCAGCAGGCAGTTGGCATAGAGATTGTCGCCGATCCGGTCATAGCCGTAGAAATCGCTGACCGCCAGA
>DATBCP010000359.1:0-2230 GCA_036270435.1 Rhizomicrobium sp.
GGCCCTCGAAATGGTCCACCGGACCATTTCGTTCGCTGAACGCGAACCGGGCCTCACCCTGCTCAGGTCGCAAAAATCCTCGCGCCTATAACCTGCCGGCAGATGATCGACAGAGAAAGCGCGGGATCAGCTTTTGCGGTCGAGCAGCAGCGCCTTGTGTGGAGAAATAAGACTGCCATAGGTGGTTTCCACCAGCGCCGCATCGCGCCGGTCCGGCAGGGCCTGCCCGATCAACTGCGCCGCAAAGGCCGACAGCAGCCGGGGACCGTCCCAAAATGGATCGGAATGGGACGTATCGTTTTGGGACACAAATTGGACCCGCAAGGTGGGCTGTCCTTTGCGGCGATCGGTGTTGAGATCCGGCCGCTCCTGGCCCAAATCGCTGGAAGCACTTGATTTTTCGCACCGGCGCGGCAGCGCGGTCCAGGTCTTAAGACCCGGGCGGGCATTTAATTCAAAGGGTCCGGCGATACGCATAATTGCCTACAACGCAAAGCCCGTTCCATCGCTGCCTAGTCCCTTGAATTTCCGGTTTTTTAAGTTCGCGCCCGCGATACTTGGGGCCGTCACACGGGCCGGTAAAAACCGGCCAAGGAATGGTGGTTGTGTTGAACGCCGCACTCCAGCAGCGACACGATGTCTTGCAGCTCGGCACGCTGGAAGACGAATTGCGCCTGCGCCTGGCAGCCCAGGCTGCGGGTTGCGCCGCCTTTGACTGGAACGTCGTCGCCGGCAGCATTCGCTGGGACGGCGCCACCGACATCCTGCCGCTGCATCTGGAGTCCGCCAGCGCGCGCAGTTTCATGGACGGCATCTTGCCGGAGCGGCGCCAGGAACTGCAGGGGGTGCTGGATCAGCGCAATGGCATATCCGCTTTCTTTCTCGCCGATATCGAAATCGCCAGCGCGCTGGGGGCGGTCAATTTCACCCTGAGCGGTACGCGCATTCCCGATGAAACCGGTCGCACCGCGCGCCTGGTCGGCTTGATGCGCGATACCACCGAACGCTCGCGTGAAGTGCGCCGGCTCACTTATCTGGCGACGCGCGATGAGTTGACCGGTCATCTCAACCGCAATGCCCTGCGTGAGGAATTGTCCCAGGCGATCGAATCCGCCAAGGCGGAAAACCGCAACTGCGCTTTCCTGGTCGCCTCGGTCGACCGGCTCGCCATGATCAATGACAGTTTCGGCTTTGACACCGCCGACGAAGTCATTTTGGGGGTGGGAGACAAGCTCGCCCGCTCCTTGCGCTCCAGCGACGTGATCGGGCGCACCGCCGGGAACAAGTTCGGCGTGCTGCTGAAGAATTGCCGCGAACATGAGATCGCAGTGGTGGCCAAGCGGCTGCGCGAAGCCGTGCGCAGCCATGGCATCGAGACCCGTTCGGGGCTGGTCGCCGCCACCTGTTCGGTGGGCGCGGTGTGGTTGCCCCAGGCCGCCTCCACCAGCCAGGAAGCCATGCTGCGCGCGGAGCAAGCCCTGGAAAAAGCGCGCGCCAATGGCCGTGACGGTTTCGCGGCCTATGAACCCTCACCTCAGCGCGAGACCTTGCGCCTGCGCCAGATGCAGATCGCCGATGAGGTGGTTCTGGCGCTGAAGGAAAACCGTCTCAAGCTGGCCTACCAGCCCATCGTGGCGGCCTGCTCGCGCAAGACGTCGCATTACGAATGCCTGCTGCGCATGGTCAAAGCCGATGGCGGCATCGTCTCGGCCGGCCACTTTGTGCCCGCGGCCGAGCAGATGGGTATCGTGCATCTGGTGGACCGCTTTGCGCTGGAAGCCACCATTGCCCGGTTGAAAGCGCACAAGGACATCACCCTGGCGGTCAATGTCTCGGGCACCGCCTCATCCGATCCGGCCTGGCTGCAGGATTTTGTCGACTATGTCCACTCGGTCAAGGAGGTGGCGCCGCGCCTGATCGTGGAACTGACCGAGACCGCCGCCCTGCATCATTTCGAGGAGAACGCCCAGTTCGTCTCCCAGCTGCGCGAACTTGGCGTGCGGGTGGCGATCGACGATTTCGGCGCGGGCTATACCTCCTTCCGCAATCTTCAGCTCCTGCATGTCGATACCGTCAAGATCGACGGTTCCTATGTGAAGGATCTCAGCCGCTCGCCGGAAAACCAGGTCTTTGTGCGCACGCTGGTCGGTTTGGCCAGAAGCTTCGACATCAAGACCGTGGCGGAGTGGGTGGGTTCGGACGAGGACGCCGCCCTGCTGCAGAGCTTCGG
>DATBCP010000360.1:0-12351 GCA_036270435.1 Rhizomicrobium sp.
GTCCAAAACCATGCCCGACGGGCTTGCAGGCGACTTGAGTGTCAAAACCTATTCGAACATCGTATCTTTTCTATTGGCCGCGAATGGTGCCAAACCCGGGCAGGATCGATTTGACCCCAACAGCAGCACGAAGATAGGCGATATCGCCGACGGCAGGATCGTGACCATGGTCACGGATGCACCGATCGACGCGAAGGCGGCGGAATCACAATAGGGCACAGGTGATGTTCCAATGCCTAACCACTGTCGATAGGGATTAAATTGCGGAAATCCTGACCAAAGTCACTGCAACTCATGACTGAATAGGAAAGGTTGTGGCGGGATCAAAGTGGCGCGGCCCTATGTCATTTCCGAAAAGCACTAGTAGGATATCTGATCCCAATTCGAAGCATGGCCTGGAATGGCCTGAAAAGATTGTGATAGCGGCCGCCATTTCCTTTGCGCTCGTCATGTTCTCCATTTGGGCATTGCTGGTTCAGCTGGCAGGGTCCCCACACGATGTGCGCCTTAATAATGCGGCGCTTCGCTGGTTCGAAGACGGCGAGATCATAGGTCTTTCAGTGCTCTGGTTGGTGCTGCGAGTAGCTTATCTGATGGGGCGCTTGTGGCGAGGAAGATATTATTCCAAGACAGCATCACTCCCCAAATCAAACGCAATGCACTTTGGGAGGCGCCGCCATGAGGATGACAACTATGGGTCACAGTGACGGCGCAAGTTAGATTGAACTAACATCAGTACAAATGACTATAGTCATGGAACAGCGTGAGAATAAAATGCAGGTTACGTCGCGGGAATTCTTGTTTGGCCTAGCCAAATACAATTCCCCGGATTGGTCTAAAAAACCGACGGTGTTGGGGTCTGACAACCCGGAGGTGTTGGGCCATGTTCGGTGGCCGCTCGAGTTGGAGGGTGAAACCACCGGAGGCGTTACCCTCCACTCGTTATTGTTGTGCGAATTGCTTGGGTATCTCCAGCGTGAGTGGTATGGATTATGATCCATACCCTCAATGACGGGTATCTATTTGCGGTCTAGATTGTGCCCGGCACCGTTCGTTCGTTGACGCGAGTCCGAGCCTACTAATCGAAGATCTGACGATTATTCCGGTCTATGGTTCTCGCAGCAACGTACTGAAATCGGACGGTATTATGGCGAAAGCGGCGGAAGATTGCTCCTTGCCATTAAACCGGGCCCTCATCTATTGGGGGTGAGCGAACCAATTGTTGTACTGGCGCTGCGGCGTATCCCTTTCCGTCTTTGGAGCTATAATGCAGTTGTAACAGACCGCTACAACGCGGCAGCGACGAGGAAACGATGAGCAATTTAGGCGACTACCATCATCGCGACCAACCACCCGACAAAACCAGGACGATAGTGGCGGGGATTCTGATCGCAGTCATTTTGGCCGGCGGGGCTGGTTATGCCCTCCATACAGGAATGTTTAGTTCGCACGCACCGCAACCGGAAAAACCGTACCCGCGCGGTCTCTAATGAAGTTGTGACGCTGGCCCAACAGCCGGCCGGACTGTTGCGCCTCTCGGTGCCGCGCGCGGCGGTGCCGATCGTGTTGGAGCCGATGGTCGCATCCTTCTGCTAGGCCAACCCCCAGGGTCGAGGCGGAGTTCGCCGCGAGCAAGGAGCTGGTCGACCTCGCGACCGAGGGCTTCGACACCGGCATTTGGCTCATCGCCGCGGACGTGGTCGCGGTGCGGCTGACGTCGCCCTTTCCTATGGTGGTCGTTGGCAGCGCGACGCTAAAAGCCGCGAGGAATTGGCTCGTGTCGTTGTTTCGAAATTCGCCCGGAGCCTGATATGAAGCACAGGCGAATTTCGGAATCGGGACACCGGCCCGTGCCGTTATAGATCGCGAGCTGTCAGCACAGGTTTTTCTTGGCGCGCGATCCTCATCCCGATCTGGTGCATTTCGCCTTGGCGGTGGGCGGCTTCGCCATCGGTACCACCGAATTCGCCACCATGAGCCTGTTGCCCTATTTCGCCCGTGATTTGGGGATCAGCGCGCCCACCGCCGGCCATGTGATCAGCGCCTATGCCTTGGGCGTGGTGCTGGGCGCGCCCCTGATCGCGGTCCTGGGTGCCAGGCTGGCACGGCGGACCTTGCTGATCGGTCTGATGCTGGTCTTTGCCTTGGCCAACGGCCTGACCGGATTGTCGCCATCCTATCACACGATGTTGGCGCTTCGTTTCATCAGCGGTTTGCCGCATGGCGCCTATTTCGGTGTTGCCATGCTGGTGGCGGCGTCCTTGGTGCCGGCGAACAAGCGCGCCCAGGCTTCAGCCCGGGTGTTGATGGGCTTGACGGTGGCCACGATCATCGGTGTGCCGTGTGCCACTTGGCTGGGACAGGCGATCGGCTGGCGCTGGGCCTTCGGCATTGTCGCGGCGCTGTCCCTGTTGACCGCGAGCCTGGTGGCGTTGTTTGCGCCTTACCAGCCGCCGGAGCAGGGCACCAGCCCGCTGACCGAACTTGCTGCACTGGAAAACCGCGATGTGCTGCTGACGCTGGCGATCGGCGCGATCGGTTTTGGCGGATTGTTCACCGTCTATACCTATCTCGCCAACGCCTTGTTGTCGGTGACTCATGTGCAAGAGGCTATCGTGCCCTTGGTCTTTGCGGTGTTTGGCGCCGGCATGATGTCGGGACTGATGATCGTGCCGCCTTTCGCCCACGGCCGGCTGATGCCGGTGGCGGGCTGGATCCTGGTGTGGTTCGCGGTGACGCTGGCGTTCTACACCTTGGCCGTGAGCCATCTTTGGAGCATCACGCTATCGGTTTTCGCCATCGGTTTGGGCGGCGCGCTGGGGCCGATTCTCCAGACGCGGCTGATGGATGTGGCCGGAAGGGCCCAGACCTTGGCGGCGGCGCTGAACCATTCCGCTTTCAATGTCGCCAACGCGCTGGGGCCGTTTTTGGGCGGCCTGGCCATCGCGCATGGTTACGGCCTGCCTTCGACCGGGCTGGTGGGCAGCGGCTTGGCGCTGTCGGGTCTGTTGATCTGGGCGGTGGCGGCAAAAGTCGCGGTTTGAGCCGGGATCTAGCGTCCTTTGCGGCGCGGTGCCGGACTTAGTCGTACGAATAACCGGCGAACAAGATTTGCCTGGGCTCGTCCTTCTCATAGACGATGACGTACACGCCCTGGCCACGTTCGATCTGGTCAAACAGATCATCGCAGTCTTCCACCTCGTCAACATTCGGCGTGGTGGTGCCGAATAACTCCATCAGTTCCTCGTCGTCAAGCGGTGCCACGGCATCATAATCCGGCGTCGCGCTGATGTTCGACACGTCCAGAATGGACCGCGTTCCGTCGGCATCCGCGTCCTCCCGTGCCTCGTCGATCGAGGCGTGCTTGCAGCCGGGTGCATGGTTGAGGTCGACAGGAAATTTGGGAAAGTCTTCGGCAGGATTGTAGCGGCCCGCCTTGAACTCCCGCTGCCGCAGCGCCTCCAGGCTTTTGAGAACGTCTTTCTCATAAGGAACCAGATACCACCAGGGATGTCCGCCCATCGGCTTTCTCCATGACAATGCCCCGCGCAGACTATCGGAAGGCCGAACCTCCTGTGTGAAGAATTCTCGCCACTTCCGTGGCAGTCCTGTTGCAGCAGGGCCAATTTGGCGGTCACGCTTACAAATAGGGCATCAGCAGCCGGGCCGCTGCGTTGCGCAGCCTTTTCCATAGCGGCTCGGCCGCCAGCATGTCGGGGGTGAGCGTGCTGCCGCTCGCGATCCGCTCGTCAATCAGACCATCCAGTTCGGCTGTGAAGTTGCGGTCGATGATCTCCAGGTCGAATTCGAAATTCAGCCGGAAGCTGCGCACATCCCAATTGGAGCTGCCGATCAGCGACCATTCGCCATCCACGGTGCAGAGCTTGGCATGATCGAAAGGCGGCGGCGTGGCGATGATGCGGGCGCGGACGTGCCGGAAGAAGCGCAGGTGCCCGCGCATCGCCCAGTCCATCAGCCGCTGGTCGCTGCAACTCGGCACCAGGATTTCCACCTCCACCCCTCTCAGGCCCGCCTGGGCAAGGGCGAATTGCAGCCGCGCATCGGGTAGGAAATAGGGTGTGACGATGCGGATACGCTTTTGCGCCAGCGTGATCGCCGCCCCCAAAATCAGTTCCAGCTTGTAGATGTCCGCATCGGGACCGGAACTCAATCCGCGTGCAAAGATCTTGCCCAGGGCCCCGAGCCTGGGCCACCAGATGTCCTGGTCCAGATTTTCTTCGGTGGTGAAGGCCCAATCGCGCGCAAAGGTTTCCATCACCGCACAGGCCGCCGGTCCCTCGACCTTGAAATGCATGTCCCGTACCTGGTGCTTGCCGGCAAGCTTGGCACAATTCTCCACCCCGATATTGATGCCGCCCAAAAAGGCGAGCGCACCGTCGGCCACCAGCAGTTTGCGGTGGTTGCGGATATTCAAGAACGGCATGCGCCAGGGCAGCCAGCTGTGCAGGAAACGCGCCGCCATGACCCCGCCGCGGCGCATGCGATAATAGATGCGCGGATAGAGATAACCGGTCCCCAACCCATCCAGCAGCACCCGGACCGCCACACCGCGTTTGGCTGCGGCGCTCAGGGCTGCCGCGAATTCCGCGCCCGCCTCGTCATTGCGGAAGATATAGGAGCTCATGGCGACCGAATGCCGGGCGCCGCGGATCGCCGCCAGCATTTCAGGATAGGCCTGGTCGCCGCCTTCCAGGATCGTCAGTCTGTTGCCGGCAGTCAGCGGGCTCTGGCTGGTCTTTTGGCTGACCGCTGACAGCAGCGCAATGTTGGGCGCGGCGTCGGGCATTGCCGCGCCGGACGTGCGGGCCAGGGCGTCATCTACCCGCCTCAACTTCAGGGCGCGCCGCGTCACCCGGTTGATGCCGAACAGGAAATAGAGCAGCGAGCCGAAGATCGGGGCTAGCCATACCGTGCCGATCCAGCCCAGCGCGGCGCGCACATCGCTTTTGGTGAGCAGAATGTCGATCGTGACGGCCGCCGCCAGCAGGACATAAAGAGCCGCCGCCAGGGTCGCCAGGAGGGGGGAGGGCCATGCCACATGAAGGGGAAACATTGGACGCGGCCCGATTTTTTCTTATTCTATAAGGACTATAGGCGATTTGTGGGAACCCGGTTCCCGATTTCCTGGTTTAAACACAATAACCCGTACAACAGACAGCCATGACCAGCGGATTTCCAACACATTCCAGTGACCAGAGGTTTCGAGTCGTCAGCTGGAATTTGCTTCGGCGGGTGGGCGCCGGCGCCGAAGATGTCGCCAAGCTGGTCAAGAGCCAGCATCCCGACCTGCTTCTGCTGCAGGAATGCACCGAAGACATCGTCACCCTGCCTTCCCTGGTGGGCGGCCATTTCTTCCGCCATCCCATGCAATCGCGCATCTACGGCCTGGCGGCCTGGAGTCCGCATCCCTTTCCCCAGTCCACCGAGATCCGCCTGCCTTATTCCATCCTTCCGGGGCGGGTGCCGCCGCGGCTGGCACAGATCATCAGCTTTCAAGGCGTCACCATCGCCAATGTGCATCTGAGCCATGGTCAGTTCCTCAACCGTTTCCAGCTGCGCCATATCATGGAGCAGATGGAAGGGCCCGCCGCCATCATCGGCGATTTCAACGCCGTGGGGCCGGTGGGCTTCCAGGGCTTCGCCGATATCGGACCGCGCCGGCGCACCCACCGGGCCGGCAATATCATCGCGCTGCGGCTGGACCGTTGCATTGCCCGGGGCTTGGTCTGCTCGGCTTCCGAAGTGCTGGACAAGGGCCCTTCCGACCATCATCCCATGGTGCTGGAGATGAAGGTGGATGCGGCTTTCCGCGCTGCGACCATGGAAGACAGCAGCCTGCTGGCGCTTTAAAACGAAAGTTGCGCCGCCATTCGTTTCAAATTGGCCGCCGTATTGGCCAGCATCTCGGCCAGCGGCCGCTCGTCCTTGTTGATGCAATAGGCGGCCTTCAGGCCGATCGCTTCGATCTGCTCCTGTGTCGTGGAAAGCTTGCCGCATAGCGCGATCACCGGCGTTCCGTGGCTGCGGCCGCACAGGCCTTGGATCAATTTTCCCTGCGCGCTCTGGCCATCGAGATGGCCTTCGCCGGTGATGATCACATCGGCCTGGCGCGCGGCCGCGTCAAAACCGGTCAGGTCCAACACGATCTCAATGCCGCGCCGCAACCGCGCCCCCAGAAAGGCTACGGCGCCATAGCCCAACCCCCCCGCCGCGCCGGCGCCCGGCTGCTCGGCCACGTCGCAGTCCAGCTGCGCTTTCACCAACGCGGCGAAATGTTTCACGCCCTCATCCAGTTCGGCCAGGACGGCGTCGCTGCCGCCTTTTTGGCGGCCATAGATCCAGGAGGCGCCACGCGGCCCGAACCACGGATTGGTGACGTCGCACAACACTTCCATGCTTTCGAAAGGGGCCGCTGCCGGTGCCAGTTCCACGACTTGGGCGAGATGGCCGCCATTCGGGGGCACGTCTCGTCCCGCCTCATCCAGGAAGTGCCAGCCCAGTGCTGCTGCCGCGCCAATTCCGGCATCGTTGGTGGCACTGCCGCCGATGGCGAGGATGGCGCGCTTTGCGCCCCTGGTTTTGGCGTCGGCAAGCAGTTCGCCCGTGCCGAACGTCGATGTCTTGCGGGGGTCGCGCTCGGCCAAACTCAGGCGCTGCAACCCGCTGGCCTCGGCCATTTCCACCACACAGGTGTTGTGGTCGGCCGAAAGGCCATAACGGGCTTTGATGGGGCGGCCCAGGGGATCGGCGGCCTCGGTCTCGATCCATTGCAGTTGGAGCGGCGCTTGCAGCACATCCAACAGGCCTTCGCCGCCATCGGACAGCGGCATTTCCACGATGGTGGCATCGGGACGGCTTTGCCTCAGTCCAGCTGCGATGGCGCGGCATACCGCCTCGGCGGGCAGGGCGTCCTTGAAAGAGTCGCAGGCGACGAGGATGTTCATCCTGTCCTGATAGGATAATGAGCGCTCGCTCGCTAGTGGCGCTTGAAATACTGGACGTCGCGCTCATGTTTTTGCGCCGCGGCGCGGCTGTTGAACGTGCCCAGATTGCGGCGCTTTCCGGTTTTGGGGTCTTTCTTGCGGGAATAGAGCCGGTACTTTCCCGAGGCCAGTTTGCGGATCATGAGGTCGTCTCCTTGTGCCCCCATCCGTCGCGAGCCGCTGGTTTGCCGGGCTCCAGCATTAACTTCAAACGGGTTGCGCCGCCCGCCGTTCCTGCTTTGATGGGGCATGACCTTCCGTAGCCCTGCAATCCTGATCGCGGTCCTGGCGGCCGCCATGCTTTTGGGCGCGCAAGCGGTGCCGGATCGCAATTCCGCTCGCAATTTTCACGAATGTCCCGAATGCCCCGACATGGTGGGGTTACCCGCCGGCAAATTCCTGATGGGAAGCCCGGCGCATGAGCCCGGACGTTTTGACTCCGAAGGCCCGCAGCATGTGGTGACGGTGAGAGCCTTTGCCTTGAGCAAATATCCCGTCACCAGCGCGGAGTTTCTCGCCTTCCTCAATGCCACCGGATACCGGCCCCAGCCGTGCAATCCGCTGCTGGGGCTGGGCTGGCGGCATGTGGACCGCGGCCTGGCCGCCACGCCCACGGATGTCGAGCCGCCGCGCTGGCCCGCCGTGTGCCTGGACTGGAAGGATGCGGAGGCTTTCATCGCCTGGATCAACGCACGCGCCCGTGCGGGCCATCCCGAGATCGGCAACCGCAATCCCTATCGCCTGCCCAGCGAAGCGGAGTGGGAATATGCCGCCCGCGCCGGCACCCACTCGGCGCGCTGGTGGGGCGAGGATATTGGCGGCGGCCATGCCAATTGCAACGGCTGCGGCAGCAAGTGGGACAACCAGCTCTTAGGTCCGGTGGACGCTTTTGACCCCAATCCCTTCGGCCTGGTCGGCATGCTGGGCAATGCCTGGGAATGGACCGCGGATTGCTGGCATCCCAGCTATGTCGGCGCGCCCGCCGACGGCAGAGCCTGGACGGATAGTTTTTGCCCCAAGCACGTGGTTCGCGGTGGTGCCTGGAACAATGTGCCGATCTTTGTCCGCAGCGCGGCGCGGGTGGGGGCTTCCGAGGACGGTGCCGATCAGGACTATGATTATTCGACCCTGACGGGATTCCGCGTCGCGCGCGACTTGCCCTAGCGTAACACCGCCTTGGGATCGAGATCGATCGTCAGCGTCTGTGTCTTTTCATACCGCACGCCCGGAGCCTGGATGGGCGAAGCGAGCAGCGCGGCATCGCGTGCCGACAGCGCCATGTTGTGAAAGGCCTTGTCGGCGTAGAAGCGCCGCTGGTCCACGATCGCGACATCCTCGATCACACCGCTTTTGAGCAGGCGGATGCGCAGCAATACCGGCATGTCGCGCGCTCCCGGTACCGACAGGTCGGGAAGCCAGCGCCTCAGAATCTGGGCGCGGATGAAATCCTTCAACGCATAATTGCCTTCCCCCTCGCCATCGCCGCCACCGCCGGGCATGGCGGTGTTGTCGGCATTGGGCAGGGCAGCGTCCGGGGTCTTCAATTGCGCCAGGGCCCGCAGCTGCGCGGATAGTTCATCCTCGGGCTGTTTGGTGCCTTTGGGATTGGTGCCTTCCGGCACCGGGGCGCTTTCGGGATGGGGAGGGGCGATCTGGAGCCGGGCGGCGGGCGCAACGGTCGAGGCCTGGCCCGCGCCACCGCCAATCACCAGCTCCACCGGCAGGGCGCGCAGTTGCGCAGGCGTCACCGCCGGCCGGTGGCCGAGATACCAAAGCACCAACAACAGAAGCAGCCCGTGCAGCAGCAGGGACAGCAGGACCGCGGGTCCAGTTTCCTGTCTTAGCCTCGCATGGTCCCACAATGGCTCTGGCGGCATGGGACCACTCTATTAATTAACCGCCCGCTGCGCTATTGGAGCCCCATGAAGATCAAGCTGTGTCAAGGCGACCTGCCGGACGGCCTGACGCTCGGTCCGCTGGTGGCCATCGACACCGAGACCCTGGGTCTTAATCCCCTGCGCGACCGTTTGTGCCTGGCGCAATTGTCCGCCGGCGACGGCGTGTGCTATGCGGTCCAGTTCGCCGCCGGCCAGTATGACGCGCCCAATCTCAAGGCTCTGTTGGCCGATCCCAAAGTGACCAAGCTGTTTCATTTCGCCCGTTTCGACATCGCCATGTTCCGGCAATATCTGGGGGTGGAGTGCAAGCCGGTCTATTGCACCAAGATCGCCTCCAAGCTGGTGCGTACCTACACCGACAAGCATGGCCTAAAGGACCTGGTGCGCGAACTGCTGAATGTCGATCTGTCCAAGGAGCAGCAATCCTCCGATTGGGGCGCCCAGGAATTGAGCGAGCGCCAACTCGCTTACGCCGCCAACGACGTCGCCTATCTGCACCAATTGAAGACCGCGCTGGACGCGATGCTGGGACGGGAAGGCCGTACCCAATTGGCCCAGGCCTGTTTCGACTTCCTGCCCGCCCGCGCGAGGCTAGACCTTGCCGGCTGGGAAGAGGTCGATATTTTCGCGCATTGACCCCCCAACCTGCGCTCGCGGTCAACCCCAGACGCAACAGCGCCTGACCGCTTGTGAGCAGGTGCGAAAAGCTCCGCCTTGCGATCCATCCCATTTCGCGCGAAACTTGGCACGAATTTCGCTTAACGGAGCTGTAATCTGGCCCCTGTAAGCGTGTTGTCGACCAATTCTTTTATCAATCAAGGACTTATATGGGGCCCGCCAAAGTATCCCTGCAAAGCCTGCCCGGCACTGCGGCCGGGGCCGATCTCGCGGCGGCGCGCCGGGTCCTGACAACCGCCAGTGAGGCGCTGAAGGCGCTGGCCGACCGGCTCGACGGGGATTTCACCCGGGCCGTGGGTTTGATGCTGGCGGCAAGTCAAAATCCCAAGGGGGGCCGCATCATCGTCAGTGGCATGGGCAAGTCCGGCCATGTGGCCCGCAAGATCGCTGCCACGCTGTCTTCCACCGGCACTCCCTCCTATTTCGTCCATCCCGCCGAAGCCTCCCATGGCGACATGGGCGCCATCACCTCCCAGGACGTGCTGTTGCTTCTGTCCAAGGGCGGCGAGACGGCGGAATTGTCCGACCTTGTCACCTATGCCTCCCGATTTCGCATTCCCTTGATCGCGGTCGCCAACAATTCCGATTCCACTTTGGCCAAGGCTGCGGATGTCACGCTGCTTTTGCCTGATGTGCCGGAATCCTGTTCCATCGGCATGGCACCCACCACCTCCACCACCATGATGATGAGCCTGGGCGATGCCCTGGCGGTGGCGTTGATGGAACGCAAGGGTTTTTCCGCCGACCAATATCGCGATTTCCATCCCGGTGGCAGCCTGGGCCGCGCCCTGGTGCGGGTCGGCGACCTGATGCATATGGGCGAGGAAATCCCGCTCGCCGGCCAGGACGCGTCCATGCGCGAAGTGCTGCTGGTGATGGCGAAGTGCCGCTTCGGCTGTGTCGGCCTGGTGGATGGAAGCGGCGCGCTGACCGGCATCATCACCGATGGCGACTTGTCGCGGCATATCGACGGTGACGCGTTCCTGTCCCGTCAGGCGTTCGACATCATGACCCGCAGCCCCAAGATCACCGCACCGGGAGAGCTGGCGGCTGAAGCCCTGGCCTTCATGAATGAGAGCAAGATCACGCGCCTGTTCGTGCTGGAAGCGGACGATGCGGCGAGGAAGCCGGTGGGCATCCTGCATATCCATGACTGCCTGCGCGCGGGACTGGCATGAGCATGGCGACCGACCCTCACACACCGGGTTTTGACTGGTCGGCGCGGGTGCGCACCACCACGGTGGAGGCGGTGCGCTATTCCCGTTATGTCGTGTTGATGAAGCGCCTGTTGTCGCTGGGCGCTTTCCTGATCATCGCCGCGGTGCTGGCCTTCTTCTTCGTGCAGCGCATGCCGCGGCAGCTGCAAATGTCCTATGAGCGGCTGGGCCACATCGAAAACGATCTCACCATGGTCAAACCGCGCCTGGCCGGCGCCGACGCCAAGGGCAACCCCTTCGTCATCACCGCCGAATCCGCGGTCCAGGACGCGCAAAATCCCAAAAGGGCCAGCTTGAGGAATTTGGAGGCCGATCTCAGCCTCGACAAGCAGAACTGGATCAATGCCCGCGCCAGGACCGGCATGGTCGACATGAATACCGGCCAGCTGGAGTTGCGCGACGGCATCGATGTCTACACCGCCACCGGCTATGAGCTGCATTCCACCAGCGCTTCGGCCAACCTGAAACAAAACATCATCCACGGGCATGAGAAGGTGACCGGGCAGGGGCCTGAAGGCAAATTGCGCGCCGACGAATTCCATGCCGACCGCACCACCAACATCCTCACCCTCAGCGGCCATGTCCATATGACGCTCATAGGAGCCAAGAAATGAAGCTGCCTGCGATTTTCCTTGCGCTTCTGGTCCTTCCCACCGGCCTTGAGGCCGCTCAGCCGGCGGCGCCGCCGGCGACAAAGCAGACGGGGGCGGTGCTGGGCCAGCACGACAACAACGCGCCGATCGACATTTCCTCCGACAGTTTCCAGGCCGATCTCAACGGCAAGAGCGGCACCTGGACGGGCAATGTCATCGTCATCCAGGGCGACATGAAGCTCCGCGCCAACACGGTGCATATGACGACGGTCAATGGCAAAGCCGACAAGGTGATGGCCAATGGCAACGTGGTGGTAGACTCGCCCAGGTCCGGCACCGCCACCGGCGACAATGGCGTTTATTCGGTGGCGCCGCGCACGGTGGTGCTGACCGGCAATGTGGTGCTGAAGAAAGGCAAGGACGTGATGCAGGGCACGCAACTCACCGTCAATCTCGCCACCGGCCAGGCGGTGCTGGGCGGCGGCGTTAAAGGCCAGACTCAAAGCTCGAGCCGCGTAAGGGCCGTATTCACGCCCAATTCCCAATGAGGAGATGAACGACTTTCACCGTTCCTTAAACACAAACAGGCATGGTTTTTGCCAATGACCGAGAAAAGCTCCGAACGAAGCACAGAAAACCGGCAGGATGATGCCGAAGACGGCCTACGCCTGATTGATGGCGGCCCGGGCCTGGTGGTTTCGCGCATCGGCAAGAGCTTCAACAAGCGTCCGGTGGTGCGCTCTGTCAACCTTTCGTTAAAGCGCGGCGAGGCCGTCGGCCTATTGGGTCCCAATGGCGCCGGCAAGACCACCTGCTTTTACATGATCACCGGGCTGATCCCGGTCGATACGGGCTCGATCGAAGTGGATGGCCATGACGTCACCAGGCTGCCCATGTATCGCCGCGCCCGGATGGGCATCGGTTATCTGCCGCAGGAAGCCTCGATCTTCCGTGGCCTGAG
>DATBCP010000361.1:0-6965 GCA_036270435.1 Rhizomicrobium sp.
GTCACCGGCGGCAAGCTGACCGGCGTTCAGCCGTCGCGGCCCGGCACCCTCAATGAAAGCGGCACCGGCATTGAAGGCGCCTCGCCGCAGAAACTGACCGCCGGCGATTATGTGGTGGTGCCGGCCGACACCGCGCATCAGTTCCAGGATGTGCGGGGCGAATTCATCATCATGAGCGTGCATATGTTCATGCCGGAACCGAAATAGGCCGGCTTTTCGCAATCCTTTTGGGAGGCTCCATGAAAAACCTGCTTCTTGCCGCGGCCCTTCTGGTCCCCCTGCCCGCGCTGGCCCAGCCCGCGTCGCCGCCGCCGACAAAATTGTTTGCGTCCTCGGCCGATGTGCAGGGCCTGATCGCCAAGGCAAAAGCCGAGCACAAGACCGGCAACACCGTCGAACTGGTGGTGAATGACGAAGGCTATCCGATGCAGCTGGAATACCGCACCGACACCACGCCGCCCAGCATCCATCCCAGGCACGCCGAACTGATCGAAGTGATCGAAGGCGGTTGCACCCTGGTAACCGGCGGCAAGCTGGTGGGTGCCAAGCCCGCCGCGCCCGGTGCCATGACCCAGGGCGGAACCGCCATCGAAGGCGGCAGCAAGCACAAGGTCTCGAAGGGGGATTACATCCTGGTCCCGGCCAACACGCCGCATCAATATACCGAGGTGCACGGCCTGATCATGATGACCCTGCATATGCCTGTTGAGGGGAAGTAGCTGTCATTCCCGGCTGAGCGTGGCGAAGCCACGCGAAGGGAAGGGAACCCAGGTGGAACGACCGGGCTTGATCTGTCCACCTGGGTCGTTCGTACGCTGTCGCTACGAACTCCCTCGCACTCGCTAACGCTCGTGCTCGCCGGGGATGACAAGTTGGTTGCTAATCCGGCAGCCCGAACACATACAGCACATGACCGGTAGACGGCCGATGCACCTCGTTCAGCAGCATGGTCGGCTTCTGCTGCGGGCTGCCGCCGCCAAGACCCGAGGCCACGGCGATATACTGCTTGCCATCCAGGCTGAAGCTGACCGGATAGCCCTGCACCGTGTTGCCCAGCCGTGTCTGCCATACGATCTTGCCGGTCTTGGCATCGACGGCTTTCAGGCTGCGATTGAAGTCGCCGACAAAGGCCACACCGCCGGCGGTCGACAGCACCGCGGTCAGGAAGGGCGAACGCTGCTGCCAGGACCAGACCTCCTTCATGTCGCTGGTGCGATAGGCGACCAGCTTTCCCATATTCTGGTGCGTGCCGGGCATGAAGAAGAACTTCTGTGAAGCGGCGGTGCCGCCGCCGCCCAATTTCATCTCCACGTCATGGCCCTGGATCATCACGCAACTCTGGCTGAGTGGAATGATCAAAAGATCATCGGGCTGGTCATAGCTGGTGGCCTGCCAATCATGGCCGCCTTCCGGCCCCGGGCACGAGGCGTACCATTCATTGGTCTTCTGATTGAAGATGTCCTGGCGATAGGTCACCGCGCCGGTCTTCGGGTCGATCTTGGAGAAGACGTTCTGGAAGATCGTCTCCTTGGCGGCGATGAACTTGCCGGTGACGCGGTCCAGCTTCCACAGGATGCCGGGCTTGCCGATGGTCATCACCGTCTTCTGGTCGCCATGATTGATCAGCACGCGCTCGAACACTTCGTCCAGGTCCAGGGATTCACCGGGCGCATGCTGGAAATACCATTTCAGCTTGCCGGTATCGGGATCCAGCGCCAGGGTGGAGGACGAATAAAGTGTCGAGGCACTGCCGGTCTTGCGGCTGGCACGGAACCAGGGCTTGGTCTGGGCCACGCCCCAATAGGTCGTGTTCAATTCCGGATCGTAGGTCCCCGCGATCCAGGTGTCGGCGCCACCGCGCAACAGGTTGGGCAACCCGTTCCAGGTATCGCCGCCGGGCTCGCCTTCCAGCGCGGTGGTATGGAAGCGCCAGGCCGGCTTGCCGGTATCGGCGTCGAAAGCGGAGATGTAGCAATTGTTCTCCGAGTAATTGTCACATCCGGTGAGGCCGGTCAGCACCTTGCCGCGCATCACCATCACACCGCCGGTGTTGGAGTTGTTGGTGGTCCCCAAACTCTGTTCCCAGACCAGCTTGCCGGTGCGCGCATCCAGCGCGTGGATCATGGCGTCGGTGGTCGCGACATAGACCTTGTCGCGATAGACCGCGAGACTGCGGGTGCCGCCGTAGGCGATCTTGGAGACCGGACCGATACGGTTCTCCCAGATCAGCTCGCCGGTGCGCGCATCCAGCGCCTGCACGGTGTTCGAGGTGTTGGACAGGAACATCACGCCGGCATGGACGATGGGCGTCACCTGGCTGGCGCCGCCCTCGTTCATGTTCCAGGCCCATTTCAGGGTCAGGGTCTTCACATTGTCGGGCGTGATCTGCTTGAGCGGTGAAAAGCTCCAGCCTTGATAGTTGCGGCGGTACATCAGCCACTCGCCGTCCGCCGGATGCACCAGCATGTCGTCGGTGACATCGACATAGTTCTTCACCGTGCCCATGACGGTGAGGCCATGGGCCGGAGCCGGCGCTTCGGCGCGGGCGCGGGCCTCCGCCGCCGCCATCTTGCCTATGCTGGGCGGCGCGATCGCTTCCGCCAGCACCTTGCCATCGGCAATGGTGGAGACCTTGACGTCGGTATCCTTGCTGAACTGTGCGGAACCCGCCTTGGCGCCATTGGCGTACAGCAGATAGGCGGTGATGTTGGTGTATTGCTGCTCGCTCAGGCTGCCGGGCGCGCCCGCGGGCATGGACTTGGCGATGAAGTTGTACAGGTCCTTGGTCGAGCGGTTGCCGAAGGAGGCCATGAAGCCGTTGCCGCCCAGCGCCGGCGCATCGCCGCCGCCCGCCAGGTTGGCGCGATGGCAGCCGGCGCAACTGGCGACGTAGGCGCTGTGGCCCTCGGTCGCCTGCTCCAGGTTATAGACGCCGTGGGTCTGCGCAGCCGCGCCAGAAAGCAAGATATCAGGCATCTGGGCATAAACGGCACCCAGGGCGACAAGACCGGCAATGCCGGCCATGAACTTTGCTTTACGATACATGGCCGGTCCCAGCGTCTTCCAACCAGCCCTGAACATTGCCGTCCGGGGCTTTTTCACTGTCGATACGAATATAGAGCGACTGGCGCTTGAGCGCCGCCAGTTGCGTGGCGTTGAGCTTGATCGTGCCCGAGAAGGCGCCTTGCCGGGCATGTTCGACGGTCAGCGGGCCGATGGCGTCGCCCGGGACGCCCTTGGCCAGGCCGATGCGGAACGAGCCGCCGGTGGCCGGCGAGGTGAAATTGGAGAAGGTGCCTTTCACCGTCAGGGTGTTGCCGTCCAAGGTGGCGGTGACATTGCCGATGGATTCGATCACATCGGCACGGTTGGTGGCGTCGAACGGCGTGGGATCGAGCTCGGCTTCGTACGTCGCCGCGCTGATTGCCAAGGTAGGGGCCGGTGTCGTCAACAGCAAAAACCCGGCGCAGAGAAGAATAGATGAGCGGCGCATGCGCCTGTTTCTCCCGGTATTGCGCATTTACGTGGAATGCGGCGGCAGCTTGATGCCCAGCACATCGCGCAGATAGTTGATGTTGTGGGCGATATAGTCGTCCACCGCCAGTTCGCGGTTGCCGCCGATGGCATCATAGCCGTCATCGCCCTTGCGCGGGCCGTCAACATCGAAGATCGCCCAGCCCTTGAAGTGCTTCTTGCGCAGCACGTCGAACACCGCCACGAAGTCGACCCCGCCGCCGCCCAGATTGTGATAGACCGATGCCTGCTTGTGCATCTCCTGGGTCGGGGTCTCTTTATTGCCGCGATATTTGGCGTAGGTGTCCTTGAGATGGATTTCCGTCACGCGCGGGAAATAGTCGCTGATGATCTGGGCCGGGTCGCCGCCGCCCAGCACCAGATGGCCGGTATCGGCGGTCATATAGACATATTTGGGATCCGTGTGGTCCATCACCCAGCGCATGTCCTTTTCGCGCTCCAGCGGACCCCAGATATGGGGATGCGGCGACAGGCGCACGCCCATGGCGATCGTCTTTGATCCCAGCTCGTTCAGGGTGTTCGCCAGGCGCTGAAGCTGCTCTCCGCTGGGACCGCCGGCCGGGCGCGCGCCCATATTGATCTTCCAGTGATCGCAACCCAAGGGCTGCAGGAAGTCGCGGCAGAAGGCGATATGGTCGGCCATGGTCTTGGGAATCTGGTCGGGATCGATGAAGTTGGTCGACTGGCCTTTTTCGCCATTGGAGGCTCCGATGAAGGTGATGCCCGCATCGTCCATCAGTTTTTGCAGTTCCATGGGGTGGGGGCGATATTGCTCGATGCCGTCGCCATAGAATTCGATCCCTTGCAGGCCGAGTTCCGCGACTCGCTTGATCGCCCAGGGCGTCTCGTGGGTCTTCTTGCCCCCCTCTCCCGCCCCGCCCCAGATCGAACTGGTGGTGCCGAACAGGATGTCCGGATTCACCGGATCGAGCGGTTTGTGCTTGATCGTCTTGCCCCATAGCGCGGTGGTGTGCAGTCCGCTGCTGGCAATGGTTGCGGCAGCCGCGACCATGAAGTGGCGGCGATGGAATTTGACGGTCATGGAACCCTCCCCCGGGCATATTCTTGAAGGACGTTTGGGCGTGGTGCTTGTTAAGTCAAGTGCGGCGTAACGCGCTTGAACCGCGGCTCCTGCTGCATCGCAACAATCCGCGAAGATTTGCGAAAGATGCGCAGGCGCTGCCGATTTACAGCAGCCGGCAAAAGTGGGATTTTTCTCGCGCTTCGCCGGACATGAGCGATAATCGGCGCGCAAGGGGGAAATGACATGCACATTCGCAAGCATTTGGTGTTGGGCTGCGCGCTCGCCGCGGCAGTCTGCCTGCCAACACTGGCTTTGGGCGACGCCTGGTATGCCTGGTCGCCCAAGCCCGACAAGCTGGTGCCTTACGGCAACAACAAGCCGGTGACTCGCCTGCCCCTGGTGCTGGCCAAGCATAAAGGCCAGGCGCGCTGGAACGAACAGGTGATCCTGACCCCGCGCTATGACGTCAAATGGATTCAGGCGGCGCCGGGCGACAAGACTCCGGTTCAATATTATGCGGATGACCGCGTTTTCTGGGTGGTGTGGGGTGGCCAGATCCGATTCACCATCGAAGGCCAGCAGCCTTTTGTGGCGAGCAAGGGCTTCCTTGTTCAGGTGCCGCAGCGCGTGCGCTATGCGATGGAAACCATCGGCGGCGAACCATCGCTTCGTTTTGAAGTGACCCATACCGGCATCCAGCCGGTTTATCCGGGCGATCAAGCCAGGCCGGCCGACAAGGGCGCCAACCACTATATGAAGGTGAGCACGCCGACCCAGCCCGAGAAATATGACGCGGTGAACCGGCCCTATCGCGATTTCTTCAAGGAGGTGGTGGCCGCCGATCCTGTGGCCAATCCCAAGGACCATCTGGTGATGGCGGATGAAGCCAATATGGCCAACATCATCCGCGGCAAGGGTGTACCCACCCCGCCGGCCGGCAATCGCGGCCACTTCCATATCGGCCATGACGAGTTCTGGTTCATCCTGGAAGGCAAATGCGACTATCTGATCGAGGATGTCGGACTGCTCACCGCCAATGCCGGCGATGTGGTGCTGGTGCCGCCGGGACGATGGCACCGCGCCAGCTGGGCCAATGGCCAAACGGACACACGTCTGTCCTTCAATGTGAACCCGCTCCTATTCCACAATTTCGGCGAAGACGCCGACGGCAAGCAGTAAGGGACACGGACCATGAAGACCCACACCAAGCTCGCCGCCTGCACATTGGCCCTGCTGACGCTTCCCGCCCCCTCTTCAATGATTTGGGCCCAGGATCGCAAGGTCTATCTCGACTGGGCGCCCAAGCCGGACAAGATGCAGGAATATACCGGCGTCAACAAACCCGTCACCCGCCTCTCCGACGTCCTGGCCAAGCATAAGGGCCAGGCAAACTGGACGGAGGACGTGATCGAAACCGAACGCTACAGCGCCAAATGGATCTCCATGGCGCCGGGCGAGAAGACGCCCACGCAATTCTATGGCGACGACCGCACGGCCTGGGTGATCTGGGGCGGCCAGATCCGCTTCACCATCAAAGGCCAGGAGCCCTTCATCGCCAAGAAAGGCTTTCTGGTCCAGGTGCCGCTGCGCGTGCCCTACAGTATGGAGACGGTGGGCAATGAGCCAAGCTTGCGCTTTGAAGTGACACGCGGTGGCGGCATCCTGCCGTCCTATCCGGTGGAAAGCCGCGACGCGTTTGGTGCCCCGCCGCCGCCCAAGAATGGCCAGCACTATGTCAAGGTCAGCTACCCCACCCAGCCGGTCGGCGGCGGCATGGGCGAGTATGACGAGATCAACAAGCCCTACATGGATTTCTTCAAGGAGTTTGTCGAGAAATATCCCACCGGCGGGCCGCGCGGCGGACTGTTCATGGGCGACCATGACAACCAGGCTGCCATCATTCGCGGCATGGGCGTGCCGATCCCGCCCGCGACCAACAAAGGTCACTTCCATATCGCCAATGACGAGTTCTGGTTCATCCTGGAAGGCAAGATCGCCTATGAAATGGAAGGCAAGGGCCTGCTGGTAAGCCAGGCGGGCGATGTGGTGCTGGCGCTGCCCGGGCGCTTCCACCGCGCCAGCTTCGCGCCGGGCCAGATGGACACGCGGCTCGCCTTCAACCGCAGCCCCACCATGCAGCACAATTACGCCGAGGACGCCAACGGCACGCAGTAGCGGACCCTTCGGAACTTCTAAAGGCTGACGACCATGCCGTCATAGGCGGGCTCGATGCCCGGCGGCAGTTCGCGCTTGAGCGTTTCATAATCCATATCGACATGCATGTTGGTGAGGATGGCGCGGGCCGGTTTCACGCGCGCGATCCATTCCATGGTGCGTGCCAAATGAGCGTGACTGGGATGCGGCGTGTGGCGCAACGCATCCACGATCCAGCAATCGACGCCTTGAA
>DATBCP010000362.1:0-2838 GCA_036270435.1 Rhizomicrobium sp.
TCGCCACCCGCGGCACCGCCCGCGCGCTGGAAGCCAGGGGCCTTCCCGTCGCCACCATCAACAAGGTGCTGGAGGGACGTCCGCATGTGGTGGATGCGCTGAAGAATGGCGAGATCAACCTGGTGTTCAACACCACCGACGGCGCCCAGGCACTGGCGGACAGTTCCTCCATCCGCCGGGCAGCGCTGACCCTGAAGGTGCCCTACTACACCACCATGGCGGGGGCGGCGGCGGCCACCCAGGCCATCCAGGCGCTTCGCTCAGGCACGCTCGAGGTGGCGCCGATTCAGAGTTTTTGATTGACGCAGATAGGTCGGTGTCCCCTGCCGTTTTGTGGGACTGCCTCCCGGCCCGTCGCTTATGCTCCGGGCTTTCGGCGCTCTCGCAGGTCCACTGGACCTACTCGCCCGCCGCCGCTGGCGCGCGGCGGACCGCGCCTCCCTCGCCTCGCGCTATCGCGTTCAGCTCGGCCCGGCCGCTCGCCTAAGCTCGCGGCTTTCGTCGCTCGAAACCGTCCACTGGACGGTTTCGTTCGCCTACGGCGAACCGCTCCTCAACCCTTGAAGTCGCCCCCATCCAGTCCTACTCTTTGTGACGCACCGCTGACCCCGTTTAGGAATTTATCAGCGAAATCAGTGCATTAACAAATGACAGGTTCCGCAACCGGCAGGGTCCGGAGGCGCGAACCTCGTTTTGCCGGACGAGACAGACGATGGAAAAGATTCCGATGACCGCCTCGGGCTTCAAAGCCCTGGAAGCAGAGTTGAACCGCCTGAAGAACGAAGACCGCCATGACGTGATCAAGGCGATCGCGGAAGCGCGCGCCCATGGCGACCTGTCGGAGAATGCCGAATATCACGCGGCCAAGGAGCGTCAGAGCTTTATCGAAGGCCGTGTCATGGAGTTGGAAGACCAGATCGGCCGCGCCGATGTGATCGACATTTCCAAATTGTCAGGCTCCAGCGTCAAGTTTGGCGCCACCGTGACTTTGGTGGATGAAGACACCGATGAGGAACGCAAGTTCCAGATCGTCGGCGATTTGGAATCCGACGCGCGGCAGGGACGCATTTCGCTGTCTTCGCCGATCGCTCGCGCCCTGATCGGCAAGACCAAGGGCGATACGGTGGAAGTGGCCGCTCCTGGCGGGGCGCGGTCTTACGAGATCGTCAAAGTCGAATTCAAATAGCGCGGGGCTTTGGCTTAGCTTTTCTTATGAGCGAAGCGAATTGGAAAAGCTTGCCCCGCTTCGAGCCCGCATAGCGGGCGAGGGCGGCGCGCCGGGAGTTCGCCGCGTTCATACGCTGTCGCTATGAACTCGCTCATGTACGTTTTCCGTACACATCGCTCGTTGCCTACGCTGTCGCTAGGCTATCCTGCTCCCATCGCAAAATCCCTCGCGCTATGGCCGCTAAATAACTCCCGGAATGAAGCGCTTGGTGCGGGCCCTATAGGCGTCATACTCCGGAAAATTCTCCGCCAGCACCTGCTCTTCATAGTGGCTGCGGATCCACAGCAGCGCCACCACCGCCAGCGCAACCAGCCATGACCAGGGCGCCTGAAACTGCACGGCGGTGCCGGAAACGGTGATCATCTCCACCGCATAAAGCGGATGGCGCGCCCAGACATAAGGCCCGCCGGTCACCAGCTTGCGCGCCTCGGGCATGATGGAAAAGGACTTGCCCAACCGCCACAGCACCAGGAACGAGCCCAGGCTGCCCAGCCCGATCAACAGCGCCGCCAAAATCTGCATGCCGAGATTCAAATGCGCCACCGGCAATTGCAGGATGCCCACGCCCAGGAACGTGCCCACAAAGCCGAAGACGCGCGGCAAGATGCCCTTGGACTTGCCCACCGGACGATCGCGCACCAGCAAAAGATAGACCAGCAGCAGGTCGAAACAGGCCGCCGCCAGCAGGGAGAAGAACTGCACCCAGACGAACAGGCTGGCGGTGCCCGCCATCATGAGGCCGCCATCGCCCACCAAGATCGGGCGCACTTGCAAAACGCCATAGCCGAACCAGAGGATCAGCGGCAGCGCTGTGGCGGCGTCATACAATTTGGTTTGCTGCGCTTGAAGTAGCCGGGCGTCGGTTTCTGCTTGTCTCAGCACCCAGGCGAGAAGCACAAGCCATCCCGGGCCGAAATTCACCAACAGGCTGACACGCAGCGAATCGGCGGCATTGCCCGGCCGCATCGCCAGCAGCTCGGGGAAAAACTTCTGGAACACCAGGCTTTGCACAAAAGTCAAAGCGAGATTCAACACCAGAACGATCCAGAAGCGCCTCTGTCCTCTGAGGAAGGATAGGATCGATGGCAGGAAATAGAAAAACAGCCCGATGGCCGCGCCCAACAAGGCGATGCTTTTCGCCTGGCCGGTCAAGATAGCTTGCAACATGGTCCCCCCAACGTCCCCTTGCGCCATTTGCTCTTATCGGTTGGGCCGCCGCGCCAGCACCGCCACCAGTTCCGCGACCTCGGTGAACTTCCCATCCGGCGACAATTCCCGCAAGGCTGTCGACAAGGCTTGCGAAAACGCCTGCTTTGCCGTGCCCAACCGCTGCGGCGAGGAGGTAGACATGGAAAAGGCCCGGCCGACAATGTCATCGACCGTCAGCGCTTGGCGGATGGTAACCGACAGGCTGTCAATCTGCGTGAAAGCGGAGGCGAACAGAAACGGCTCATAGCGCTTGTGGCCGCCGCCGCGCCGGTGCGTGCGACATTGCGCCTGCACATCGCAAAGAATCTTGAACCAGCGATTTTCCTCCACCGGCGGATGGGCGTCGTGAAACAGCGCCACCCCGCCATCCGGCGCTACGATTTTCTCCAACATGGCAAGGG
>DATBCP010000363.1:0-10289 GCA_036270435.1 Rhizomicrobium sp.
CCGACCGCATGGGCTCATCCCATGCCATTTACAATCCGACCGACCATGACGTGGAATGGATGAACATCAATGTGGGCACCTCCAAAGTCTATGATGCGTTCAACCTGGGCGACGACCGGGTGGGCGCGCCCAAGGACAAGACCCCGCAATTCGTCACCATGCGGCTCGACCGCGCGCTGCTGAAGCCCGCACCGCCAAATGGTCCTGGCGGCGAAAAAGTGCAGCGCCGCCGGGCGCTGGGGCCCAGCGTGTTCTATACGCCCTGGGCCTATGTCGATCATGAATTGGTCCAGGCCGGCGGCGAGACCGGCACCGCCGCCCTGCCCGATCTCAGCGAGGCCTATTATGTCATGTCGGGCCAAGGCAGCGTCACGGTGAATGGCGAGACGGTGACCATCAAAAAAGGTGATGCCATTCCGGTGGATGTCGGCCAGAGCAAAAGCTTCAGGTCCGGCAACGAGCCGCTGGAGCTGATGATCATCGGCGTGGCCAAGGACATGGCGGCCAAGAACACCTTTGCCGCCAATGCCGCCAACGAGAATCCGGAACCGCTGCTGGCGACGATCAACCGGCAGCGGTAGCCGCCAGCGCCGCCAGCAATTCACGCATGGCGGATAGAATCTGTTCGCCGCCCGCTTCCGCGCCGTGGCGATGGGCCAGGTACACCGGATCGTTATAGCCCAGCCAGGTTCGCCCCTCCTGGTCCTGCCACACCAGCATTTTCAGCGGCAGGTCGATGCCCAAAGTCTGGCTGGCCGCCATCAGCGGCGTGCCCGCCTTGGCATTGCCGAAGACCAGAAGATCGGTCGGCCGCAAGGTAAGCCCCGCCTTGGCCGCGGCCGCCGCATGGTCGATATGGGCGAGAACCGGCACGCCGCGCGCGGCAAGGCCATCCATCAGCCGCTGCATGGTCTCGGCGGGCGTATGGTTGCTTTGCCGCATGATAAGGCCGTCAACCGTCATGTTCCGCTCCCGGAAGAAAACGGACAAGCATCCTTCCGCGCGGGCGCTTTTCCAAGCCGGCAAATGAACTTTCAGGGCTATTCCTTCGCGCCCAGGCTCTTGTCCATCTGATAGATGATTTCGCGCTGTTGGCCGTGGAAATTCGCGGTCGGCGTCACCTTGTAAAGCGCGCGCAGATAGGCCAGGTCCACGCCGGTCAGCGTCTTGGGCGGCGCAGGACAGCCGGGCGCCAGAAGGTTCAGGATGGTGGGCAGTTCCTGGCAATGCTCCGGCTGTTCTATCTGGGTCAGCGCCAGCAAGGCGATATAGTCGCCCAAGGTGCCGAGTTCAGAGTCCAGCAGCTTGGCGGGCTCGACCACGATCACGACATGGTTGAAGTCGCTGCTCACCCCGTCGTTAAACCGTCCGCCGGTGACATTGACGATCTGAGCCCCCGGCATGGTCATCGTCACCGTGGGACTTGCGCTTGTCTGCATGCCGCCGCCACCACCGGGGGCTGCAACCGGCATGTCCAGGGTCAAGACGCCGCCGGGCTTGATGCCATCCACCAGCACATTGCCGCGCAGATCGTCGGTCGCGGTGGAATACCAGGACTGGATCGGCCATTTGACCGTGGCCAGCTTGGTCGCCTGGGCGCTGTTGTCGTGATAGCCCAACAAATGGGGATATTTGATGAAGATCGTGTCCAGCAACGCCTGGGGCGTGGTGGTGAAGACGATCTCGATATTGGGCTTGCAGGAGTCCCGGTCATTCACCGGCGCGCCCACCGCCGCCGCCCTGTCCCTCACCAATTTGGTCAGCAGCTTGACCGCTTCGGGCCGCACCCCCGCCACGATGGGGCAGATGCCTGTGCGCCAGCGCGCCAGCTTCCCCGCCACCCGCGTCGGCACCGCCATCGCGCCCACGAAATCGGTGACGGCCTTGTCCACATCCTTGATTCCCGTGACGGTGACATTTTCCGTCGTGGCAGCGGGACGGGCTGGCGCGTTCTGGGCTGTCGCCGGAGCGCAAGCCAGCGCCAGCAAAGCCAGGACGCTCCGGCAACCAGGCATCATTGCGAGCGGCACTGCATCTGGCCGGCGCTGGACGCGCCGCCGCCCATCATGGTGCAGTTCATCCCCGCACTACCGGCCTTGGTATCGGCGATGATGTCCCTGCCGTCGGCGCTGATGTCCTGCCCGTTCTTGCGCAACAGCGCCCATTGGCTGTTGAGCTTGCAAACCTGCGGACCCGACATCCGGGAGCCGGGCAGCGGTTGAGGCGGTCGGCAGGTGGTGGCATCCGGGTCGCCCGTGCCATCGGGATGAGTCGAGACGGCGTGCTCCTGCGCCCAGGCGGGCAGGATCAGGACTCCGAAGACAGCCGCCAAAATCCAGGATCTTTGTGCCATAGCGCCCTCCTTCAACAAGCACCGTCCTTGTTACCACATATGTAGTAACAGTTACCACCTACGCTTGACGTTGACAAGCACCGGGCCTAGCCTTGTCGGGTCGATTTTTGTGGAAAGCCCATGCCGCCGCCGAAGCTGAGCAAACTCGAGCTCAAGATCATGGAGGCCCTGTGGGAGAGCGGCCCCTGCTCGATCCGCGAAATCCAGGAACGCTTTCCGCAAAGGAGCCGTCCCGCCTACACCACGGTGCAGACCACGGTCAGCCGGCTGGAAGCCAAGAAGGCTGTGGGACGCGTGAAGAAGATCGGCGGCGCCCATATCTATGACGCGCTGGTCTCGCGCGACACCGCCCAACGCCGGCTGGTCGATGACTTTCTCGCCCTGTTCGGCGGCCGGGCGCAGCCGATCATGGCCCATTTCGTTAGGGCCGGAAAACTCACCCTGGACGATGTGCAGCGCGTCGAGCAGCACCTGCGCGAACTGGCCGCGAAAGCGGAAAAAGGGAGCGGCAAGCCATGACCGCTTTTGTCCTCAACCATCTTTGGCAGTCCTCGCTATTCGTGGCCGCAATCTGGGTCCTCACCCTGCTTTTCCGCAACAATGGCGCATCGGTGCGGTACGGCCTGTGGCTGGTGGCGTCAGTGAAATTTCTTCTGCCTTTCTCCCTCATCGCCGCGGCTGGACGCATGACATTCACCAACAGTGTTGCGGCCGGTTCGATGCAGGCCTTGGTCCGGATCGAGCCCGCCGCCATGCCGTTCGCCACGGTTGCTGCCGGGCCCGCACTGGCGCCTTCCGCGCACTTGCCCTGGGCCATGATCGCCGCCGCGATCTGGGGGCTTGGCTCCCTGGCGGTCGTTCTGTTCTGGCTAAGGCGCGCCTTGCGGCTATGGGCCATTGTTCGCGCGGCACGGCCGGTTGCGTTCCACATCCCCGTTTCCGTCCGGGCGACGCCCGAGATGTTGGAGCCCGGCCTGGCAGGCATCGTCAGGCCCGTCATTCTGCTGCCCGAGAGCCTGACTCAGAAACTTTCCGAGACCGAGATCGACGCCATCCTGGCCCATGAACTTTGCCATCTGCGCCGCCGGGACAATCTGGCGGCGATGGTTCACATGCTGGTAGAGGCCCTGTTCTGGTTCCATCCGCTGGTCTGGTTCATCGGCGCCCGCCTGGTCGCGGAACGCGAACTGGCCTGTGACGAGAGCGTGCTGGAGGACGGCAAAAAGCCGCTGGACTATGCCGCCGCCATCCTCAAAGTGTGCCGGCTTTACTTCCGTTCGCCGCTGCCCTGCGCGTCGGGTGTTTCCGGCGCCGATCTCGACCGCCGCATCACCGCCATCATGCTACGGCGCGATGCCGATGAGGTCGATCCCCACAAGATTGTCTTGTTGACGGGACTGGGCGTCTTCGTCGTCTTGATGCCGCTGGTTCTGGGCAGCCTGAAACAGGCTTCGCCCGAGCCGCTGGTGCGAAGCCTGGTGCGGGCGATGGCCCCCGCCGGCACCCAAGATGAGCCCGCCCCCGCCGCGATGCTGCCGGTACAGCCGCGCCATTTGCGCCACACCGCTGCAGAGGCAGCGCCGGCGCGGCCGGAAATGCGGGCGGTTGCCGCGCCGGACATCGATGCGAGCATGCCGGTTATCGTGGTCCCGTCGCCGCAACTGGCAACGGACCCAGCTGAAACCGCAATCGCGGAAACCCCGGTTTGCCGGCCGCCGCAGCACCTGCCGGATTCCCGCCTGATGGGCCCGCAAGTGTGCCTGCCGCAGCAGGAGTGGGACAGGTTCAAGTCACAGGGCTGGGTGTTGCTGCCCGACGGAAAGACGCTGGCGGCAGGCTTTGACCGATCGCACTGGTCGACCCCGATGACCTGTGTGAGTATAGCGAACGGCGCTTCGACGGCCAGTAGCTGGCCTGTACTCTGTCATCAATAGCTGGTCCGTGCGCCCTGTTCCCGTATGTGCCATAACCGGCACATAAGGGACGCATGATGAACCGCAAACAGCGCCGGGCCCAAGAGAAAGAAAACGGAGCGAAGGCAAACGGAAAGCCCCAACCCCCATCGCCAACCGAACCCGTGGACACGCACGATCCCGTGGAATTGCATGCTTTGGGCATCGCGGCTTTCCGCGCCGGCCAGCTTGATAAGGCTGCCGCCCTGATCGCACAGGCGATCGCGGCGGACGGGCAGGTCCCCAGTTTCCATTACAATCTGGGCATTGTGCTGAAAGCGCAAGGCAGGCTGCAGGACGCGGCCGCCAGCTATCAACAGGCAATCGCCTTGAAGCCGGACTATGCCGATGCCCATAACAATCTCGGCAATATCTGGAAAGCGCTGGGCGACCGCGAAAAAGCCCGGGCGAGTTTCTCGCGGGCACTATGGACAAAGCCCGGCAATGCGGACACGCACTATAGCCTGGGCCTTCTCTGCAGCGAGGCAGGGGAACACCACGAAGCGGTCCGCCATTTTCAAAGCTGCCTGGAATACGACCCCGACGATTCCCATGGCGCCCGGATCCTGCTGGCGCATCTGGGCGCAGGCGATGCGCCACAACGCACCTCACCGGCCCAGCTGCAGAAAATCTACGACGTGCGCGCGCGCTTCTGGGATCAGGAGAGTGGTTATTTTGCGCACAGGCTGGTTGCCGAGGCCCTGCGCGAGCATGCCGGGCAGACCGGCCAGGATATCCTGGATATCGGCTGCGGCACCGGCTTGGTGGGTGCCACCGTGCGTCCCTGGGCGGGACGGCTTGACGGCGTCGATCTCTCACCCGCCATGATCGAAAAGGCGCGCGCCAAGGAACTGTACGACACGCTGGATCAGGCCGATCTGGTGTGTGTCATGTCGGAACGCCGCGACAGCTATGATGCCGTCCTGGGCGCGGCCACGCTGATCCACTTCGGAGATCTGCACGCCCTGTTCCGGGCGGCCGCTGTTTGCCTGCGCAAGAACGGGCTTTTCGTCTTCACCCTCTTTCCCGACGAAAGCGGGGACACGGAATTTGCCATCGCCGGCAGCGACAGGCTGGCCCAGAGCGGTTGTTTCCGGCATGGCGCCGGCTATGTGGAACGCCTGGCCGCGGATTGCGGCTTTTGCGTGCTGACGTTGAAACATGTGCTGCACGAATATGACCAGGACGGCAATCCGGTGCCGGGCCTGCTGGCGGTATTGCGACACGAATGAGAGACGAACGCATCGCGAATATGCCATAACGGGCGCATAGAAGGGGAGCTTCACCATGAAGACTTTTGCTGCAGTTGCGTTTACGGGACTGGCTTCGTGCCTGGTCATCGCGCCAACTCTGGCGCCGGCCCTGGGGCAAGAGGAGCGGCCCGCCGCTGCGGCCACCACTACCATCGCGCCGGCGGCAACCGCTCCCGCCGCCACCGTTCCGACCGTGCCCAACAATCCCGACTATGCGGCGGTCCAGGAAGGCAAGCCCGTCGACACGCGCCTGAATGAAAATATCCGCGACAAGCCGCTCTATCCCGAACAGACCCGCGCCCCCTATCACAAGACCGCGCCCTATCATCTGACAGAGATCACCGGCGGTCTTTATGCGCCTTGGGCGTTGGCGTTCCTGCCTGATGGCAAGTTCCTGGTCACCGAAAAGCTGCCCGGAGCGCTCAGGGTGGTGAGTTCCGACGGCAAGATTTCCCCGCCCGCCGCCGGACTTGAGGCCTTGCACAGCGGTTGGCCTGAGACCGGCCTGTTCGATCTCGCCCTGGATCCGGGCTATGCCAAGAACCACACCATCTTCTTCACTTTCTTTGGCTTCGATCACGGCATGCTGGGCGCCATCCAGGTGGCACGCGCCACCTTCGATGAAGGCGCCAATGCGCTGCACAACGTCAAGGTGATCTTCAGCGCCACCCCCTCCACCCCCAATGACGCGCATTCCGGTTTCGGCTCGCGCAGCGGCGGGCGGCTGGCGATCGGGCCCGACGGGTATCTCTACATCACCATCGGCGACCGTGATGCCGGCACATCCACACCCTGGCGCGTGGCGCAGACCTTGGACACGCATCTGGGCAAGATCGTCCGCATCACCAAGGATGGAAAACCCGCGCCGGGCAATCCGTTCATCAAAAAGAAGGGCGCCCTGCCCGAGATCTGGGCCATCGGCCAACGCAGCCAGGAAGGCCTCGCCTTCGACAATAACGGCCAGTTGTGGGAGACCGAGCACGGCCCGCGCGGCGGCGACGAGCTGAATCTGATCAAGAAGGGCGCCAATTACGGCTGGCCGATCATCAGCCATGGCATCGACTATCCCGGCCCGCCCATTGGCGATGCCGAGGTCGCAAAGACGGGCATGGAACAACCGGTCTATTACTGGTCTCCCTCCATGGGGATATGCCAACTCGCCTTCTACAAGGGCGATTTGTTTCCGGAATGGAAGAACAGCGTCTTTGTCACCACGCTGCGCGGCAATTCCGTGGAAAGGCTGACCATGTCCGGTGGCAAGATCGTGAATGAGGAGCCGCTTCTGACCGAGGTCAAAATGCGCATCCGCGATGTGCGGATCGGGCCGGATGGCGCGGTCTATGCGCTGACCGACAGCGGCGGCGGCTCCGTCACCGACAACACACCGCCGGCATCCAAGCTGCTGAAGCTCACGCCGCGCTGAGTCATGGCCGGATCGACCGCGACGACCGGGAACTCCAGACAGTGCGGCGATTGCTCGTTGTGCTGCAAGGTCCTGCGAATCGCCGAACTGGACAAGCCCAAGGACTCCTGGTGTCCCAACTTTGAGCATCATGTCGGCTGCCGCATCTATGCCGATCGCCCGCCCTCCTGCCGCACCTTTATGTGCCGGTGGCTTGTCGATCCCAGCATGGGACCGGAATGGAAGCCCAGCGTCTGCAAGATGGTGCTGGATGCCAAGCCGAACTTGGTGATCGTGCATGTCGACCCGGCTGCCGGGAAACCCTGGCGTGCCGAACCCTATTCCTCGGTGCTGAAACGGCTGGCGGCGCAAGGCATCGAAAAGGGCGTCATGGTGATGGTGATCGAGCATCATCGCACCATCGTGATCCTGCCGGATCGCGAAGTGGACATGGGCGTGATGGGCCCCGGCAGCCGCATCCAGATCAAGCGTGTGATGACGCCCGATGGCCCCCAATGGCAGCCGCGAGTGATGGGTGCCGTCGAGCAGGGCAGCCATAGCGGCAGCGCGTGAGACAGTGGCCCTTATGCCAAGAGCATGCGCGGACGGCCCCAAATAATCACGGCGCGGAATCGCTTCCGCGCCGTGATATTCAATAGCCTTTTGGCTCAATCCTCGAAGCGAACGCCGATACGGTACGACCGGCCGATACAGTCATAGGTGATGCAGCTTGTGCCGCCACCGCCGATGGTGGGAATGTTCGGCGGCGGGGCGTCGAAGGCGTTGTCGATGGCGCCATAAAGCTGGATATGGTCGTTCCAGCGATAGGAACCACGGAAGTCGCCATAGATCACCGCCGGCACATTGTTATTGTCGATGCTGGTAAAGACACTCTGGTTCTGGGTCAGATTGTTGGTGAGCACCGCGGAGCCGATGATGCGCGTCTGGGCGGTCAGCGACAACGGACCTTCGGTATAGGTACCGCTTATCGTGGCATGGAATTTGGGCGTGGTGAACCCGTTCAGCGGATTGAGCGCGCCGTCGCCGCTGACCGAGCCCGCACCGTCCACCGTCACACCCAGCGAGGTCCGGGTCTTTTCGTCGGTATAGTTGCCCAAGATGTGCCAGGCCATGGTACCGGCGAACAGGTCGTGGTTATAGTCCATCTCGAAGTCCAGGCCTGAGACGGTTTCCCGGTTGGCATTCACCGGCCCCTGATAATAGCTGTTGAAGTCGCCGGGATTGTTGATGGCGAAGGTCAACCCCCCGATCAGGCCGGCGGGCGAATGGCCGTTGCCGTCAAGTTCCGCTGACGCCAGCCCGCCTACGATGGGACCCTGGCCGAAGAACACGAACTGGCACAAGTTCGCATCATGCGCGACCCCGCACCCATTCAAGATCTGACCCTGCGATGGCGAGAAAATGCCGCCATGCAGGGTGATCGAATACCAGTCGAAGGACATGGTGAGGTTTTCGATCCAGTGCGGCGTCAGCACGATACCGCCCGAAACCGTGGTGGCCTGTTCCGGCTGCAGCAGCGGGTTGCCCGCCTGGAGCTCTCGGACCTGGAAGCCTGGGTTGCCCGGCGTCGGCGGGTATTGGACCCCTGACTGGGTGCTGACCAGGATGGGCGAGAACAGTTCGCCGACGCCCGGGGCGCGGATGTCCGACGACAGGCTGGTACGCAGTTTGATGTCCTGATTGACCTGACTGGTTGCGCCCAGCTTCCAGGTTTCCACCAAACCGCTGGTGGAATAGGAGGTCATGCGGCCCGCGGCATTGAAGGACAGGTCGTCGACGAACTGGTTCTTGAGGACCGGGACGTCGAGTTCCAGGAAGCCCTCCTGCACGTTGTACGCGCCGGCATATTCGGAGAAGTTGCCGGATTCGAACACACCGCTGGCGCCCAGTTCCAGCGGATCGCGCTGGTTGCGCTGCTGCTCCAGCCGGTCTTCAAAGCCCAGCGCCACCGCGATCTTGCCGGCCGGCAGGCCCCAGGGCAACGTGCCCGAGGTCGAGATTGAGTACACCTGCTGGTTCATGCGGTAGAGCGCCTGGTCCGCGACCCCGTCGCCACTCAACGGGGCTGTACCGGCCTGGCGGCCGGGGGCGATATAGTTCAGCGCCGCCTGGGTGACGGTGCCGTCGCCAAACAGATCGATCGGCACGCAGGCCGGGTTCAAGCCGCCCGGTTGGACCACCTGGAATCCCGCCGCGTTCGTCGTCGTGCCCCAAGAGGTTGCCGTCAGGGACGAACGGCAGGCGATGCTGCCCACTTGGGGCACCGGTACCCCGGCGGCCGCCAGCGCCGTCCTGACTTGCGCCGCCAGAGCGGCATTGCCACCGCCCAAGGAATTCGGGCCGGTTGCCTGGACCACCACCGCATCGGGGGCAGTACCGTTGGAACCGCCTGTCTGAATATGGGCATTCAGGGTGTTGTAGCGGGCCCATTGCCGCTCGCGCAGCGAGCTGTTCTGGGCATAGGCGTTCCACGACCAGTCCTCGCCGAAAATATTATAGTTGCCGTTCAGGGTGAAGACGCCACGATAGAGCTGGCGATAGTTCTGGACGAAATTCTGCGCGATGGAGTTGGACAGGTTGTAAAACGAGACCTGTCTGTGGTTCGCCAGATTCTCGATGGCGTCGCTGCCCAGCGTGAGGCTGGGAATGCCCTGGGCGATCATCTGCTGCTGCAGCGATGCCGGGAGGAAGGCATTGTCCACCTTGATTGTATAGGGACCTGCCCGCCCGTCATTGGCCTGGTTCTCTTCCGCTTTCCAGCCATAGTTCAGCATTATCGAGGCGGTGATGTCGGGGGTCAGCTTGTAGCTGGTGTAGCTGAACAGATTGTAGTTGTGATACGGCACACCGGTGATCGGGGCATTGGCCACGGCGGTGTCCACATTGGCCGAACAGTTATAGCAATTACTGCCCGAAGTGACGCCGAAATTGAACGGCACCTGCTGCGCGTTGGGTCCCACGAACTGGATGCCCTTGAGCGCATTGGCCGCCGCGGCCGTGCCCGTTCCGAAGGCTGCAAATTGCCCGCCAATAGCCTGAATTGCGGCTATCGCCGCTGCATTGGCCGGCGTGTTGGCCAGGCCCGCGGCGCTGGCGGTGACCAAACCGCCATTGGTGAAGGACGTAGAATAGGTACCGGCGGGGGTATGGCACAGTGCGCTGGCCGAACCGCCATTGACCAGGGAGCAGGGATAGAGCGCGACGTTGGTATGGTCGTACCACCTGCGGTTCCAGTTATACATCGCGTCCGGGCTCATGGTGTAGTCGGCCGCGAACTCGGTATGGCCACGGCCGCCCGCGAAATCCGT
>DATBCP010000364.1:0-4311 GCA_036270435.1 Rhizomicrobium sp.
CTGGCGCAGCATTGCGAAAGACTTGGTTACCGGCGCTATTGGCTGGCGGAGCATCACAACATGCCCGGCATCGTCAGCGCCGCCACCGCCGTCGCTATCGGTCATGTCGCCAGCCACACCAAGACCATCCGGGTGGGTGCCGGCGGCATCATGTTGCCCAATCATGCGCCCTACTTGATCGCCGAACAGTTCGGCACATTGGAGGCGTTGTTTCCGGGCCGCATCGATCTGGGTCTTGGCCGCGCGCCCGGCACCGATCCGCGCACGGCAGTTGCTTTGCGGCGCAACCTTTCCAGCAATGTCGATCAATTCCCACAGGACGTGCAGGAGCTGCTCGCCTATCTTGCGCCCGTCCAGCCGGGCCAGTCCTTGCGCGCCATACCGGGGGAAGGCAGCAAGGTGCCGGTGTGGATCCTGGGTTCGAGTCATTACGGCGCGCAATTGGCCGCCGCCCTGGGCTTGCCCTATGCTTTTGCCTCGCACTTCGCTCCCGATGACCTGGACTTCGCCGTCAAGCTCTATCGGCACCAGTTCCGGCCATCGCCTTATCTCGACAAGCCCTATGTGATGCTGGGGCTGAATGTGTTCGCGGCCGAAACCACGGAGGAAGCGCGGCTGCTGTTCACCTCCTTGCAGCAGGCTTTCATCAATCTTCGCACCGGCCATCCCGGCCAGCTTCCGCCGCCCCAGCCGGGCTTTGAGGAGACGCTGGAACCGCGCCTGGCCGACATGCTGGAGCGTGTGCTGCGCTGCGCCATCGTCGGGGACAGAAGCGAGATCGCCCACGGCCTGGACAGCTTCATTGCGGCGCACATGCCCGATGAGATCATGGTCACCGCCCAGATTTTCGATTCCGTCGCACGCCGCAGGTCCTACGACATATTGGCAAAAATTCATCCGCCCCAGGGCCTCTCATTCCGCAGCTAGTGCCGCACCCCAGGGCGCTGGCCCGCGCTTCCTCCCGCTGCTAGGATTAGGATTACAGACGAAAAAGCCTTGCTGGCGGGGCTGGGAGGAAAAAATGAAAGCGAACAAGTGGCTGCCGGCCGCTGCCGCCTTGGCTTTGACCGCGGCGGCCCTGATCAGCGAACACGCGGTGGCACAAGATGTCGGGCCCGATCAGGCAAGTCTGGTGCGCGCTGCACGGCCACCGGCCAAGCCGATCACGGCCTGGGCCGCCAAGCCCGACAAATTGCCGCCCTATGTGGCGCCCAACAAGCTGGTCTATCGTCTCGCGGACGTGCTGGCCGAACACAAAGGCAAGCAGAGCTGGACACAGCCCGTTTTCGCCAGCCGCGACTTTACCGGCGAATGGATTTCCATGGCGCCGGGCGAAAAGACCAAGACCCAGTTCTACGCCGATGACCGCGTCTTCTGGGTGGTGCAGTCCGGCCAGATGAAGGTCACCATCGAAGGCCAGGAGCCTTTCATCGCCACCAAGCACTTCCTGGTGCAGGTGCCCAAGCGCCTGCAATACAGCATCGAAACAATGGGCAATGAGCCGAGCTTGCGCTTCCAGATGCGCCCGGCAGGCGAAGCGCCTGACTATCCGCTGACGGAAACGCCGACACCGGCCAAAGGCGTCCACTATGTCCAGGCCACCTATACCGGCCATGGCGACTACGACAAGATCAATGTGCCTTACATCGATTTTGAAAAGCAGATCGTGCAGGGCGGCGAGAAGCGCGGCGTCTGGATCAGAGACGACCACACCTATGTCACCATCCTGCGCTCCCCCAAGGGCGTGCCAACCCCGCCTGATAGCGAATGGGGCCATTTCCACGCCAACTTCCCGGAAATCTGGCTGATCGTCGAAGGCACGCAGCAGTTCCTTGTGGAAGGTGAACAGCTGGTCACAGTGCATGACGGCGATCTTGTTTCGGCGCCGACCGGCCGCTACCACCGCGCCATGCCCTATGGTGATGGTTCCTCCACGCGGCTCGCTTATATCCCCCGCCCGGACAACCTGCATTGGTTCCAGCCCGGTGCGGCAGGCGGCACCAACTGATCATCGAAGGAGCTATCCCGTGACCTCCAGATTTATCCTTGCGCTTTCGTTCGCGCTTGCCGCGGCGCCGGCTTTCGCGGCGGACTATCAGGTCAATCTCGGGCCCATGCCGCTGGATGATGAAACCAAGGCGGTGATCGCCGGCCGTGGCGAAGCCACCATCCATTCGGACGGCAAGACCATGAGCGTGACGGGTAATTTCCACGGTCTGCCTTCCAATGCCACTGAGGGGCATATCCTGATCAGCCCCGTCACGGGCGTACCGGGCAAACCGGTTTTCGACCTCAACATCCCCAAGGCCACCAGCGGCGAGATCTCCGGCGAGTTCAAGCTGACCCCGGCCCAGGCCGGGGCGCTGAGGACCGGCAGGCTCTATATCCAACTCAACAGCGAGAAGGCGCCCGCCGATATGCCGTGGGGCCCCAAAGGCACTTTGTGGGGCTGGATTTTCCCGGCGCACCCGACGCCCGGCCAAGACGTGCCCGAGGAAGGCCATTGGTTCCTTCCGCAATTCGACACGCCCCAAAGTTGATCTTGGGCTGGTCAGAGCCGATCCCACGATTTCGATAAGGACGAATATGCGCAACAAATCTCCATTGCTGGCCGGCGCCGCTTTCTCGCTGGCCGCCGTGATTGGCACGCTTGGCCCCGCAGCTTTTGGTCAAAGCGGGCCTGGTCCCTTCACCCAGGCCCAGGTCGATACCGGCCGCCAGGCCTATGCCGACAATTGCGCGCTTTGCCACCGGCCGGACATGGCGGGCACCAACGACGCGCCCGCGCTGACCGGCTCGGCCTTCATGGGGGCCTGGAAAGGGCGCACCACCGACGCGCTGTACAGCAAGATCAGCAAGACCATGCCGGCCAATGCGCCGGCCAGCCTGGATGAGGCGACCTATGCCGCCATCACGGCTTATATCTTGCGCGCCAATGGCGCCACGCCGGGCACGACGGCATTCGCGGCCAACACCGCGCCGGTCGCGATCGGCTCCATCGCCAATGGCCAGATGCCGGCGAACCTCAACACGGCGCGCGCCGCGCAGGGGCTCGGAGACGTGGGCGGACGGCTTCCTCCGCGCCGGCCCGATCCAGGCCGTTTCAGCCTGCCGACCAAGTTCGGCCTGAGCATCAAGGGCAACATCCAGAACTACGTCCCCGTCACCGACGCGATGCTGCGCAATCCGCCGGATGGCGACTGGCTGATGTTCCGCCGCAACTATCAAGGCTGGAGCTACAGCCCGCTCAAGGACATCAACACCGACAATGTTTCCCAGCTGACGCTCAAATGGATGTGGTCGATGCCGGAGAACGGCACCATGGAAATCACCCCCATGGTCCATAACGGCCTCATTTATGTCTGGGGCACCGGCAACACCATCCAGTGCCTGGACGCCAGGACGGGCAACCTGTTGTGGGAAAACCGCATCGGCCCGGCGCCGCGCGCGCCCGGCCCCGGCCCTTCCACGGAAGAGACACGTGCGCTCGGCTTCTGGGACAACTATCTCTTCGTCAACACGCCTTACGGCATGGTCTATGCGCTGGACGCGCGCACCGGCGAAGAGGTCTGGAAGAACAACATCGTCGACTATAAGCCCGGCATCGGCGGCTCGACGGGTGGGGTGATTGTCATCAACGGCAAGGTGTTGGTGGGCATGACCAATTGCGGCCGGCCCGGCACGGACGATCACTGCTATATCAGCGCCTATGACGCCAAGACCGGCAAGCGGGTCTGGAAATTCGTCACGGTGGCGTTGAAGGGCGATCCCGGCGGCGACAGCTGGGGCACCCTGCCGGACAATCAGCGCAAGGGTTCGGAGACCTGGATCGCCGGCACCTACGATCCCGAACTCAACACCACCTATTGGGGCACCGCTCAGGCCAAGCCCTGGCGGCGTGACCTGCGTGGCTCAGGCGTGGGCGATACCAACTATGCCAATTCCACCCTGGCGCTGGACCCCGACACCGGCAAGTTGAAATGGTTCTTCCAGCATGGCCCCGGTGAATCGCTGGATCTCGACGAAGTCTATGAACGCGTGCTGATCAATCATGGCGACCAGAAGACGTTGATGACCATCGGCAAGGCGGGCATCCTGTGGAAGCTGGACCGCGTCACCGGCAAGTTCATCGAAGCCAAGGAGACGGTGTTCCAGAATATCTGGAACTCAATCGACAAGAAGACCGGCCGCCCCGCCTACAGAAAGGACATTGTCGACCAGAAGGTGGACCAATGGCTGTCCTCCTGCCCCGGCCCCGAAGGCGGCCATGACTGGCAGGCAACCAGCTATCACCAACCCAGCGACACGCTG
>DATBCP010000365.1:0-5011 GCA_036270435.1 Rhizomicrobium sp.
GTCAGCCGCTCCAGCGCCTTGATGAGATCGCGTGGCACCTTCACCCGCTCCGGTGTCTGTGCCAGATCCAGTAGGGTTCCATCAATATCCAGGAATAGGGCGGTATTATCGCCAACCGGGGGCATCATTCAGGTTTCCCACAACTTGCTCGCCCGTATTTCACAAAAACAAAAGAATATGGGCTTCAATCCAATGGGAGTAAAACGCTGAGATGCCTCAATGGGTTCCGCGGTGGCGGGCCGGCTTTTGCGCTGTTATTTTCCGCCGAATTTCGACCAAACGAACGCGCCCCCCTCCATCCCGGCATCGTTGGAGACAAGGGAAACATTACGCGGGAGCTTGAACTTGACGTCACGCGAATTGCCGCCGCCGAGATAGAGATGATCATAGGCAAAAACCGTCTCCAGCACGCCGATCAGTTTCTTGACGCGCCGGTTCCAGTGCCCATTTCCGATCCTGCGCCGAGTCTGGTCGCCGATATAGACATCGAGATCGTCTTTTCTGCGCATGACCAGATGCGCAAGATCCATATGTGGCATCAATTCTCCGTCACGAAACCAGGCTGTGCCAAAGCCGGTGCCCAGAGTACCGACCAGTTCCAGCCCCCTGCCCTTGATCACCGCCAGGCCCTGCACATCGGCATCGTTGAGCAGCTTGACCGGCTTGGCGAACCGCCTCCGCATGGCGCCTTCCAGGTCGAATCCTTTCCAATCCCTGGTGCCAAAGTTGGGCGCCGTCATCACCTTCCCGTCCCGGACCATGCCGGGAAAGCCGATTGTGACATGATCGAAAGGACCCAGCGCTGGCGTCAATCCGACCAGCACCTTGACGATGTCGGCAGGCTTGCGCCGCCTGGGCGTTTTCACCCGCACCCGTTTGACCAGATATTTGCCCCGCGGCGAGATCACAGCGGCCTTCAATCCCGAGGCTCCGATATCGATGCACAGAATGCGTTTAGCGGCTGGCACGCAGGCGAGTCCCTTTTTTCTTCTTCTGGTCATGGATCATCAAGCCGATGGCGGTATTGATCAAGGCGACATGAGAGAAGGCCTGGGGGAAATTGCCCAGCATGCGACGATCGACGGGGTCATACTCCTCGGCATAAAGCCCCACATCATTGGCCAGGCGCCTGAGCCGGCCGAACAGCCGCATGGCCTCCTTGCGCCGGCCCATCAGCGTATAATTGTCGGCCAGCCAGAAGCTGCAGGCCAGGAACGCCCCCTCGCCGGCCGGCAGGCCGTCCACGCCGCTTCCCGTTTCATAGCGCTGTACCAGTCCCCTGCAGACCAACAGCTTTTCCACCTCCCGCACCGTTGCCCGGATTCGTTTATCAGTGGGCGGCAGGAATCCCACCAAGGGCAGAAGGAGCAAGCTCGCATCCATCTGCTGGGAGCCATAGGCCTGGACAAAACAGCCGCGCTTGCGGTCCAGCCCCTTCTTGCAAATGTCCGCATGAATCAGGCGCGCCACCTTTTTCCAATGCGCCTTCAGGCGCGGTGCGGAGTCCGGCGCCCGGGAGGCACGATCGAACGCCACCCAGGCCATCGCCTTGGAATGCACAAAATGTTGGGGAGCACCCCTGATTTCCCAAATGCCTTCATCCGGCAGCCGCCAGGTTTTCTCCAGATGCTTCATGAAGACGGCGCGCAGCTCGGCGCCTCGCGGAGACGTGGGCAACCCACCTGCCCTCGCCTGAGCCATCACGTCCCCCATTTCGCCATAGATGTCGATCTGCAGCTGGGTATAGGCGGCGTTGCCGACCCGAACCGGACGCGAATTTTCATATCCGGCAAGGTGCGGCAGCTCCAGCTCGTCCAGCCTTTTCTCACCCAGCACCGTATACATGGTCTGCAGCTGTTCGGGCGCGCCGGCGATCACCCGCGTCAACCATTGCTGCCATACTCTGGCTTCTTCCACATATCCGGCGTTGAGAAAGGCCAAAAGAGTGAAGGTGGCATCCCTGAGCCAGCAATAGCGATAATCCCAGTTGCGAGGACCTCCGATCTTTTCCGGCAGCGAGGTGGTGGCGGCTGCCACGATGCCGCCGGTGGGCGCATAGCTCAGCCCCTTCAAGGTCAGGAGCGAGCGCATGATCGTTTTTTGCCAGCTGCCCTGCACCTTGCAGAGCGAGGCCCATTGTCGCCAGTAGCGCTCGGTCTCATCCAGTGCGATGAAGGAATCCATGGATTGCGGCAGGGCACCAAAAGACTCGCCATAGGCCAACACGAAAGGCATCGCTTGGCCTTTTTCCAAGCGGAAATCGGCTGCCGAATGCATGTTCTCGCCCCGAACCTCCGCGCGGGTGCGAAAGGTCAGAAGATGCGGACCGGCCACCGCGGTCAGCGTGCGACGGTCGCGCCGCGACACCCAGGGAATGGTCACGCCATAGTCGAAACGGATCGCTAGTTCGGTATGCATATCCACCCGGCCCTCCAGGCATTCCACGATGCGCACAATGGTGCTTTGCGGGGCCCCCGGGGGCATGAAGTCGGTCACCTTCGCTCTGCCGGTCGCGGTGATGAAAAGCGTTTCCAGGATCAGGCTGTCGCCGCGATAGCGCCGGGAAACCCTGAATTTCTTGGCAGACGGGGTGATCAGCCAGCGGCCATTGTCCTTGGTGCCCAGCAGGGCGGCGAAGCAGGCCCCGGAATCAAAGCGCGGCACACAGAACCAGTCGATCGAGCCAGTGCGGCTCACGATCGCTGCCGTGCGGCAGTCGCCAATCATGGCGTAATCTTCAATGCGCGCGGCCATCAGAATCCGTAACCCTGATCCTCCTCCCCCGCAGCCGCCTCATCCACCAGCCACAACACTTTACCCTGCGGTTTGATCCCGCCGGCAGGTCCCAAGCCACCGCGCGCCTGGGCCAGGGCATCGCGTTTCTCCGCACCGCTGACCAGAAACAGGATCAATTCGCTGGATTCCAGCGCCGGATAGGTCAGGGTGATGCGGGGCTCGCCGCGTCCTTCCGGCACGGCCGCGGCCCAGCGCTCCCGCTCCTCCAGCACCGGCTGGCCCGGCAGCAGGGAAGCGGTATGGCCGTCATCCCCCAATCCCAGCAAGGTCAGGTGAAACAGCGGCACTCCCACTTCCAGCGTGCCGGCGCCATATTGCTGGCGCAGCGTCTCGTCATAGCGGTCCGCGGCGCTCTGCGGCGTGCCGTCGGTGGGAATGGCGAGCAGCTTGCGCGGCTCAACCAGACCCGTGGCCAGCAGCGATTCACGCACCATGCGATAGTTGGAGTCCTTGTGGTCAGGCGGCACGAAACGCTCATCGCCGAAGAACAGCTCGGCACAATCCCAATCCAGCTTCATCCCCGCCAGGCGCTGATAGGTGGTGCGCGGCGTCGAGCCGCCCGACAGCACCACACGGAAGGGATAGCGGGCGACTTTCAGCCGTCCGGCAATGACCTCGGCCGCCCGCGCGGCCAGCGCGTCCGCATCCTTCACCACTTCCAGCGTGCCGGCAATTTTGCCGGCCTGGCCATTTCCCGCCCGTCTGTCTTCGGTCTTCGCGCTCAATTGATCCGCCTCCAGGAACGGCCATCGCGCGCCAGGAGATCATTGGCGGCGCTGGGGCCCTCGCTGCCGGAGGCATAATTGGGAAAATGCCGCGGCGTGGTGCCGGCCCAGCCTTCCAGCACCGGCTCGACCAGGCTCCAAGCGGCTTCGACCTGGTCGGCGCGCTGGAACAACGTGGCGTCTCCGATCAAACAATCATAGATCAGCGTCTCATAGCCCACGGCGGGCGCCTGCTTGAAATAGTCCTTGTACTTGAAATCCATCGCTACGCTTTCCAGCGCCATGGCGGGGCCAGGACGCTTGGCGTTGAACCGCAAGCGGATGCCTTCGTCAGGCTGGACTCTGAGGATCAGCGAGTCCGCGTCCAGCTCTTCCACCGGGGTTTCACGAAACAGGGCAAGCGGGGCCTTCTTGAAGCGGATGGCGATCTCGGTGGAGCGCTTGTTCAGCCGTTTGCCGGTGCGCAGGTAGAAAGGAACGCCCGCCCAGCGCCAATTGTCGATCAACAGCCGCATGGCGACATAGGTCTCGACGGTCGAATCCGGCGCGACATTGTCCTCGGCGCGATAGGCCTTGACCTTTTGTTCCCCGACAATGCCGCTGTCATACTGGCCGCGCACCACATCCGCCAAGGTCAGGGGATGGACGGCCTTGAACATTTCCGCTTTCTTGGCGCGGATGTCCTCGGCATCGAAAGACACCGGCGGCTCCATCGCCGTCATCGCCACCAGCTGGAACAGGTGATTGGGCACCATGTCGCGCAGCGCCCCGGTCGCTTCATAGAACTTGCCCCGAGTTTCCACGCCGATCGATTCCGCCACCGTAATCTGCACATGATCGATGCGGTCGCGATTCCAGATCGGCTCGAACAGTCCATTGGCGAATCGCAGCGCCATGATGTTCTGCACCGTTTCCTTTCCCAGAAAATGGTCGATGCGGTAGATCTGCTCTTCCTTGAGATATTTCCGCAAACAGGCATTGAGTGCCTTGGCCGAGACGATGTCGTGGCCGAAAGGCTTTTCCACGATCAGGCGGCGGAAGCCATGCTTCTTGTTGTCGGCACCGTCCGCGTCCACCAGTCCGGCTTCGCCCAACTTGCCGGCGATGACGCTGAAAAACCGGTCCGCCACCGCCAGGTAGAACAGGACATTGCCGTCCAGGGACTGCTTCTCGTCCAGGTCGGCCAGCAATTCCTTCAAGTCCCGATAGGTCCCGGCCTTCTCGAAATCGCCGCTCAGGAAGGTCATGCAGCGGGCGACTTGGTCCCACAGGGTCTCGTCGATCTCCTCATTGTTTTTGGCCAGGATCTGGCTGAGAAAGTCCTTGAGCGCCGCCTGCCATTCCTGGCTGGTCTTCTTGTTATGGTCCACGCCGATCAGGGCCAAGTGCGGAGGCAAGAGCCGGGTTCGCGCCAGGTTATAGAGCGCGGGAACGATCAGCCTTTTGGTGAGATCGCCATTGGCGCCGAAGATCACGATGGCGCAGGGCGG
>DATBCP010000366.1:0-11583 GCA_036270435.1 Rhizomicrobium sp.
TCCATTCCCGGATCAACGTTTCACCCCGGTGTCGATCCTTGAAGATGGCGATGCGGTAGCGATTGCGTGGATGTGGACGGCCTCGCACAAAGGAGACATTGCCGGGTTTGCAGCGACGGGTGCGCGCCTCGCCATGTCCGGTCTAACGATATATGACTTTGATGGGGAGAATCGGATACGCGGTCATTGGCAGGTGATCGACCGGTTGGGCGTCTTTCAGCAGCTTGCCCAAAATGCTGCTAGATCTTGATCGGCCTACCGGCAGTTGTGGGGCGGCTCGCCAAAGCGGTACGCATCGGTCCCGCCGACGCTTCTAAAAGTCCGAAACGATTCCCTTGCGCTCCCAATCGCCATAGCGGGTGGGCTCGGGGCCTTTGGGTCCGCCCAATTCCGGCGGCAATTGCTTTTTATCCTCTTGCGCGCGGCGCGCTTCGGCCTCGGCCTTGGCGCGCTTGCCCGCTTCGGCAATGCGGACGGCGATTTCGGCATCGGTTGCTTGATCGGGCATGAAACGATCATACATCTGCTGCTGTGGGAGAAAAACCATGAACACCCTGCGCACCGGCATCCTGATGGCGGCCCTGACCGGCTTGTTCCTCATGGTCGGTGCTTTGGTCGGCGGCAGCACCGGCATGTTGATCGCCTTTGCTTTTGCGCTGGCGACCAACCTGTTCGCCTATTGGAACTCCGACAAGGTGCTGTTGTCCATGTACGACGCCCGGCAAGTGGACGCGGCAAGCGCGCCGGAGCTTTATCATTTGGTGGAAAGGCTGGCGGCCCAGGCCAAACTTCCCATGCCCAAGGTCTTTATCACCGAGAATCCGCAGCCCAACGCCTTTGCCACCGGCCGCGATCCCGAACACGCGGCTGTCTGCGTCACCACCGGCCTTTTGGGCCAGGTAAACCAGGAAGAACTGGCCGGCGTGCTGGCGCATGAGCTGGGCCATGTGAAGCATCGTGACACGCTGACCATGACCGTCACCGCGGTGATGGCTGGCGCGATTTCCATGCTGGCCAATATGGCTTTCTTCATGGGCGGCAACCGCGACCGCGAGCATCCGCTGGGCATGGTCGGCATGCTGCTGGTGACCTTGCTGGCGCCGATCGCGGCGGTCCTGGTGCAGGCCGCAATTTCGCGTTCGCGCGAATTCGAAGCCGACCGTGCCGGCGCGGAAATCACCGGCCGGCCGATGTGGCTGGCTTCGGCGCTGGGCCAGATCGAGCATGCCGCCGAGCGAATCGAGAATTACCCCGCCGACGCCAATCCCGCCACGGCACACATGTTCATCGTCAATCCGCTGCATGGGGGCATTTCCGGCTTGTTCGCCACCCATCCGTCCACCGAGGAACGCATTGCGCGCTTGCGCGCGATGGCCGGCGCAGATGCGGCGCCGATCCGTAAGGGACCTTGGGGCTGATCCCACCTTCCTTTAAACAACTTGCATGACCGACACCGGCCTTCCCGCGCGCCGTGCCGCGCTTGCCATCGTTTCCGGCGTGTTGCGCCAGCGCCGGGCGTTGGACTTCCAGCTTGAGAGCCTGAAGGGCCTGGCTACCCGCGACGCCGGTTTTGCCCGCGCCTTGGCCAGCCAGAGTTTGCGGCATCTGGGAGTGCTGGATGCGGTGTTGCGCGCGTTCCTGGAAAAGCCGCTGCAGCCGCACAAGGCCGGCGCCGCGCAGGAGATCCTGCTGATGGGCGCTTGCGAGCTCTTGATCCTGAAAGTGGCGCCGCATGCCGCGGTGGATGCCGCCAATCAACTCGCCGCCAAGGACAAGAAGGCGGTGCACTTCAAGCCGCTGATCAATGCCGTGCTGCGGCGGATTTCGCGCGAAGGCCCTGACGTGCTGGCGAAATTGGACGCGCCACGTCTGTGCACGCCCGACTGGTTGTGGGCGCGCTGGTCCGGCCAGTATGGAGAACAGATCGCCCGCGCCATCGCGCAAGCGCATCTGCGCGAAGCGCCGGTGGATATCGTTTTGAAGGCCGGCGAAGGGCCCGACAGCGAGCCCCTGTTCGGCAATGTCCGGCGGCTATCCACGCAAGGCCGCATCGAGGACTTGCCCGGTTTTGCCGACGGAGATTGGTGGGTACAGGACGCTGCCGCCACCTTGCCGGTGCTGCTGTTGGGCGATGTGGCGGGAAGCAAGGTCATTGATCTCTGCGCCGCGCCAGGCGGCAAGACCATGCAGCTGGCGGCTGGCGGTGCGAAAGTGACGGCGGTGGAAATCGATGCCGCCCGCGCTATGCGCATCCGCGAGAATCTGACCCGCACCAGGCTCAGCGCGGACATCGTCGAAAGCGATGCTCGGGATTTCGACGGCCACGCGCCGCTGGTGCTGATCGACGCGCCCTGCACTGCCACCGGCACCATTCGCCGCCATCCCGACCTGCCCTGGATCAAAGGCGCGGTTGATGTGACGGTATCCGCCGCCGCGGCTTATGAGATCCTGGAAGCCGGGGCCGCCATGGTCGAGCCTGGCGGCACTTTGGTCTTTGCCGTATGTTCACTGGAGCGTGAAGAAGGCGAGGAGCAGATCGCGGCCTTCCTGGACGCGCATCCCGAATTTTCCCGTGCGCCTGTCGCCGCTGATGAACTGTTCGGCAAAAGCGAATGGATCACGCCGGATGGCGATTTGCGCACACTGCCCCATCAGATGAGCGGCGGCATGGATGGGTTCTATGCGGCGCGGTTGAAAAAGCTCTGAGTTCTACTTTGTCATGCCCGCGAAAGCGGGCATCCAGCTTTTTTTGTCGAATGGCAGCGCTCGATCAAGTTGGATTCCCGCTTACGCGGGAATGACAATTGTTTGTAGGCGTTGGTAAGCGTCTACAGCCTTCCCAGCGCATACGCGATCGCCAGATACACCTTGCCGGTATCGGCCGACAGCAGCGTAGAGGTCAGCAAGCCGCCGCCATCGCCTTCACGCGCCCGCGCCAGCATATTCTCGAATTCCGCCAGATAGGCATCGGCGGCTTCGTGGAATTGCTTGTCGTCGCGATAGAGCGTGGTGATGCGCTCCACAGCCGAGTCGTCGATCGCATCGGCCAGCCGGCGCGCGAACACCGCGCGGTCGCCGGAGAGATAGCGCTTCCACTCCTCGTCTCCCGGCTGGGCGCTATCCAGCGCCGACAGGTTGATCGCCATATCGGCCAGGGCCAGCTGCAACGCGCCCACGGTGGCGGCGGTGTTGATGCCGATGCCGCCGGCTGTCGCGGCCGCGCCCGGCGGCGTCAAGCGGATCTCATCGCTCTCCTGTTCCGCCGCCGCCAGCAGGGTCTTCATTTCCCAGCCCTTGCTCTCAGTGGGACGGCGTTCGGATCTGCGCGCCGTGAGTTTGCGCGCCAGGCCTTTCAAACCTTCCGGCTCTGGTTCGGCCACGGGCTTCATCGGCGCGCCGCCGGCATCGGAAGGCGCCAGCTTGCCCGCGGAGCGTGCATGGATGGTGGACATGGTGCGGGCGGACATATCCAAGAGCGCTTGCGTCTCTGCCGCCATGGTCTGGCGTATCTTGCGGGCTTCTTCCTCGGCCCGGCCGGGCAGGCTGCCCAGATGCTTTTCCAGGTCGCGCGTGGTTTCGCTCAACAGATTGCGGATGCGGCCGGCTTCCGCGCTCATTTCGCCCGAGGCGCGCAGCAGCCTTTCGCATTCCGCCATGGCCTCGCCCACCAACAGGCGCGCGTCCTGCTTGGCCTGAACGGCGCTTTCCGCAATCAAGGTCTGGGCGCCGATGCCGGCATCCTTCAGCGCCGCCGACAGGCTCGCCAACAGAGCATTGGCGGTCGCACTGACTTCTTTCAGCCGCTCGGCCTCGCGCACAAAGGCGTCCGTCAACTGGGTGGTGTGATGCGCGGCATCGGCCATCAGCATGTCCAAATGCCGTCCCGTATCGACCGCCGCGGTCTCGAATTTCTGGGTCTCCCCACTCACGCCGGTGATCGCCTGTTCCAGCTGGGCGCGCTGTCTGGACAGAACGGTTTCGAAATTCTCGCCCTCTTCCTTGAGCCGCTGCGCCAGTTCGACCATCTGGCTGCGGTGCTTTTCATGCCGCGCCAGGACGAATTCGGCGCGGCCGATGGCGCTGTCGGACACTTCGGAGATGCGTGCCGCCTGGACCTCCAGCGTCTTGGCGGCTTCCAGCGGCGCTTCGGCGGCGGCGGTGGTGGCGGCGCGGAATCCGGCCGTCTGCACGTCCAGCGACTGGGTCGCCATTTTGAGCGTGCCCTCGGCGGATTCCATGGTAGCCCTGAGCTGGGCGGCACGACCCGCCACGACCTCGCCTGCCCGGCCCGCGGCGTCGACCAGACTGTCACCCATCGCCGCGATGCGGGCATTTTCCTGGCCCAGGCGGGCGGCGATGGTTTCGCTGCGCACTTGGGCGCGGGCACCCGCATCGTCCAAGGTGGAAATCTGCTTGTCCAGGATCGTTTCCAGGGTGCGCAGGCGCTGGAAGGCGACATCCAGTCCGGTGTTCAAGCCATCCAGTTCACGCCGCACCACCCGTGCCAGCCGCGTGGCATTGGCGGCGGCGATCTCATCGGCGGCGAACAGGCGCTCGCTGGTCTGCAGCAATACGCGTGTAGCATCGCTCATCGCCACGCTGCGCGCCAAGACGGCCGCAATCGCCAGGAACAGGAAGGCGGGCAGAAAGACGGCGGCCCCGGCCAGCGCCTTGCGTGCCGGGTCCAGCGCGGCCAAGCCTTGCGGCCCCAGATAGCCCCAAAGAAAAGCGGCGCCGACCCCGATCCAGAACAGCGCCATGACGAATGCCGCCAACAGGACCACCAAACCGAACCGGTTGGGGCGAGTGCGCGGCAAAATGATGGTCTGGCTGCTTTCCGAAGGCGGCTTGGGCGCGGGAGGCGAATTCGATGCCGGCTGTGTGTCCAGCGGGACGGTTTGTCCAAAAGCCCTGACCATGGTGTCAGCCCTTTATTGAATGGTCGCGTCAGCAAACCCGTTGGGTTGCCGGCCGCTCCCCCTGTGTCCCCTGCCCCTGCGCCTTTTAAGCATATTTTCCGGGACTTTCGAGGGTCGGGCGCAGTTGTAAACCAGCTTTTCGACCGGCGGGTTAATACCAGCCCATCCTGGGGGCATTAACCAGGCCTTAGTTCCAGGCGGAACAGGATTGTGAGCAATTTCCGGAAATGCCTCGCATGGCGGACACCCCCATCGATATGAGCCATCTTGCCCGCTACACCGGTGGCGACCGCACCCTCAACACCGAGATCCTCAGGCTGTTCAACGGCCAGCTGAGCAGCATGGTCGATCAGTTGCTGACGGTCTTGCAGCAGCGCGATGTCCGCAAATGGCGGGAAGTTACCCACACGATCAAAGGGGCGGCGCGCGGGGTTGGCGCCTTTGCCGTGGGCGAGGCGGCCGCTGCGGCGGAACCTATTGATCCCGCTACCTCCCAGGACCGCGCCATTCAGGTGATCGAAGCTTTGCGCGTCGAAGGCGAGGCGGTGCAGGCGTTTATCGAGGAATATTTGGCGGCGGCCTGAGTCTCCTAAGTTCCAAATTGTCATGGCCCGCTTTCTGCGGGAGATTCGTCATCACCCGGCTTGTCCGGGTGATCCAATTACTCAAAAAGCAAAATGGATCGCCCGGACCTCGCTATTTCGCTCGGCCGGGCGATGACGGCTTTGGGTTTGGGCCGAACGGCTCCTACCTGCGATCGAATTCTTCAAACTCATGCCGGATCGACGCCTCGATCAGCGTGCGCCACACGGGTTCCGCGATCTCGGCTGACAGGCCGGCGCGTTGGCCTTCGGCGACCACCTTGGCCACCACATCCTCAATCCGGTCGTGGTCGCGCACCTGGCCACGATCGGTCTTGAGTTGAGCGGCCCGCTCGATATAGGCCTGGCGCACCGCCAACAGGGCAACCAGCCGGGCATCGAGCCTGTCTATGGCGGCCCGCAATTCCGTCATGGAATTGCAGGCATCAGGCATCGTCAGGGGGGTGTCATTTTGCATCGCAGCACTGTTATAGGCAGGGATTGTGGGGCTAGCCATTTTTACATATAAGAACGATGTTTTCTTTTGACTTACATGAAATTAAGTGTGGAATCTCCAAGAATGACGATCGAAACAGATGTCGCAATCATCGGTGCAGGCCCCATCGGCCTGTTCGCCGTGTTTGAGTTGGGGCTTCTCGACCTCAAATGCCACCTGGTTGATATCCTGGACCGTCCGGGCGGCCAGTGCACCGAACTGTATCCGGAAAAGCCGATCTACGACATTCCTGGCCTGCCCATCGTTACCGGCCAGGAGCTGGTGAAGCGCCTGCTGGAACAGATCAAGCCGTTCGATCCGCAATTCCATTTCGGCGAGATGGCGACGGCGCTGGAGAAACTTCCCGATGGCCGCTGGAAACTCAAGACCGATGCCGGCACCGAAATCACAGCAGCCGCGGTGGTTGTGGCGGCGGGTGCGGGCTCGTTCCAGCCCAAGCGTCCGCCCGTGCCCGGCATCGAGAAGTTCGAGAATGCCGGCGACGGCGTCGGCGTGCATTATGCCGTGCGCAAGATGGAGACGTTCCGCGGCAAGAACATCTTGATCGCGGGCGGCGGCGATTCCGCCCTCGACTGGGTGATCAACCTGGCGCCTTTGGCCAAAAGCATGACCCTGGTGCATCACCGCGACGGTTTCCGCGCCGCCCAACACAGCGTCAACCAGATGCGCGAGTTGGAAGCCGCCGGCAAAGTCAAATTCCATGTCGCCAGCGTCAAGCAGGTGCATGGCGAGCCCGGCAACCTGACCGGCGTCACCCTGGCCGGTGCCGACAAGAGCGAATGGCATCATGAGACCGATGCCTTCCTGCCTTTCTTCGGCCTCACCATCAAGCTCGGGCCGATTGCGGAATTCGGCATAAACCTGCACGAAAACCTGATCCCGGTGGACACCGCCCGCTTTGAAAGCCCAACACCGGGCATCTTCGCCATCGGCGACATCAACACCTATGCCGGCAAGCTGAAACTGATATTGTCCGGCTTCCATGAAGCCGCCCTGATGTCCCAGGCCGCGTTCCATATCTGCAAGCCCAACGAGAAGCTGCGCTTCCAGTACACGACCTCGTCTTCCAACCTGCAAAAGAAATTGGGTGTCTCGTGAAGATCCACGCCGTCGACCGCCAGGGCAAGGAGTACGAGCTGGAAGGTCGCGAAGGCTGGAGCGTGATGGAAATCCTGCGCGACGGCGGGCTGGATATCGCGGCGGAATGTGGCGGCGCCTGCGCCTGCGCCACCTGCCATGTCTATGTGAATGACGGCTGGTACGAGAAACTGCCCGCCCCGTCGGAAGCCGAGATCGACATGTTGGACATGGCGCTGGCGGTGGAACCGAACTCGCGCCTGAGCTGCCAGCTGATCTGCAGCGACGCCACCGACGGCATCAAGGTGACGGTCGCGCCGGAGTGAGACAGCGGCGCGCGGAAGCGCGTGAGCAAGCTTTTCTAGGCTCGCATTGCTCGGCAAGAAAAGCTAAGCCAACGCCGCGAGCTTGGGCGAGCGGCCGGGCAACCTGAGAGATTTCGGGAGGTGCTCACTTGACGATCATCCGCGGACGTCAGCAGGCCTTTCCCGACAAGCCCTTTGCGCTGTTCCTGATCGGAATGCGCGTCAACAGCCTGTTGGCGATGAACCGCTGGCTCCCCGTGGCACGCGCCATGACCCGCATGCAGGCGGAACTGGCGAAGAAGCCTGACGCCGGCCTGTTGTGGCAGCGGAATTTCCTCTCGGGGCGCATCACGCTTCTGGTGCAATATTGGGAGAGCGGAGAAAAACTGTTCGCCTTCGCCCATGACCGCGAGGCCACGCACTTTCCCGCCTGGTCGGACTTCAACCGCAAGGCCAAGGACAATCCTGCCGTCGGCATCTGGCATGAGACCTATATGCTTGAGCCCGAAGATTGCGAGAATATCTATCGCGACATGCCGGCTTTCGGCTTGGGCGGCGCCATCGGCGTCAAAGCTGCCCTCAGCCGCATGGGCGGGCTGCGAGATCCGTTTCAACCCCGCCAGGGCCAAGTCCCCGATCATCCGGCCTCCCGATAAATAGGGAGAGAAAAGACGGCCTTGGAAGCGCTATGCTGGCTTCAGTCGGGATAAGGGAGGGCAGATGCAGCTTAAGCCAGCCGGGTTTGCGGTCAGCCTGATCTTGGCTGGCGAATGCTTCTGCTTCCTATCTCCGCCCGCCTCGCCCGCAATGGCGCAGGCCGATTCCATTTTGGCATGGGCGCCAAAGCCCGTCCGCCTGGCCTCTTACCGCAAGCCCAACAAGCCCGTCTGGAAGCTCTCGGAAATCCTGGAAAAACACGCCGGGCAATCGAACTGGACGGAACTCCTGGTCGACACGCCGGATTTCGTTGCGGCCTACATCTCGATGGCGCCGGGCGTGCGCACATCCAAGCTCTTCTACTCCGACGATCGGTCCTTCTGGGTGGTACAGGCTGGCCGCATAAGGTTTGAAATCGAAGGGCAGCCGGCTTTTGTCGCCTCAAAGGGATTCCTGGTGCAGGTGCCGAGCCGGGTGCCGTTCACGATGGAGACCGTCGGTGACGAGCCTTCCCTGCGTTTCGAAGTGCATCCTGCCGAGCCTCCCATCTATCCCATGACGGAACAGCCGGCGCCTAGCCCGGGTATCCGCTATATCCAGGGCAGTTTTAAGGGCCGCGGGACTTACGACAACGAGAACAAGCCCTTCCTCGACTTTGAGAATGACGTCGTTCAAGCGCATGCCAAGCCGCCTTCGGCGTTTCTGGAAGACCCCTATTTGGCCGTCGAGATATTTCGAGGGCCTCCCGTCCCGGTTCCCGCTGATACGGATTGGGGGCATTTCAGGGCCAACTATCCCGGCTGCTGGTTTGTTCTCGAAGGAAAGGAGAATTTCCTTATCGAGGGAGTCGCTCCCTTTGTCGCGGAGGCCGGGGACGTCGTATTCGCGCCGGTCGGACGCTGGCACCGCGTGACCGCGGGGGGCGAAGGCAACTCGACCCGTTTGGCCATCAATGCCCGTCCCGGTAATCTTCATTGGTATCAGGCAAGCCCAGCACACCGACAATAGTTCGGGGCAATAATTTGGGGCTAAACAATATGGCTCACGGATGGAGGAGACGATGAAAGCTGGAATGGTAAAGGGTTCAATGATCGCCGCGGCGATCACGGCCGGCTGGCTGGCCGGTATCGCATCGGTATCGTTGACGAAAGCGGCCGCTCCCCGCTTTGTCGAGCTGACTCCGGCGCAGTTGGACGATCAACAGCGTCCGATTGCCGATCACATCCTTACTTTTTCAAAAATCGGAATCGGAGGGCCGTATCACATTATGCTTCGCTCTCCCCAGGCCGCCCAGCAGATCATCAACCTGATGGATTATCTGCGTTTCCAATCGACGGTGCCAAACCGGCTGAAGGAATTCTCCATCATGATCCAGGGGCGCCTGTGGCGCAGTCAGGTCGAATGGGCAACGCATTACGCACCGGCCATCAAGGCCGGGGTTTCAGCCGATACGCTGGCCGCGCTGAAAATCAACAGGCGTCCCACGACCATGCAGCCTGACGAAGCCGCGGTCTATGATTTTTGCACGGAACTCTACACCAAGCACGCCGTCTCCGATGAGACCTATGGGAGGCTGCATCAGCATCTGAACGACCAACAAATTGTCGATCTCACGCTGCTGCAGGGCTTGTACGTGACGGCCGCTTCCGTGATGGCCATGGCCGATCAGGGACTGCCGCCAGGGTGGGAGATTGCGTTCAAGCCAGGAGAGCCTTGACCGGCTGATCGTCACAGATTCGAGCTGTGGATCGCATCCACCATGGCGGCCGTCACCTCTTTGGTGGTGGCGGTGCCGCCGACATCGGGGGTCAAAATGCCGGCCTGTGTGACGCGCTCCAAGGCGCGCATCAGCCGGGCCGCCGCATCCTTTTCGCCCAGATGCTCCAGCATCTGGGCCCCGGTCCAGAAGGTCGCCACCGGATTGGCGATGCCCTTGCCAGTAATGTCGAAGGCCGAGCCGTGGATCGGCTCGAACATGGAGGGAAAGCGCCCTTCGGGATTGATGTTGGCGGTCGGCGCCACACCCAGGCTGCCGGCCAGCGCACCCGCCAGGTCCGACAGGATGTCGGAATGCAGGTTGGTGCCCACGATGGTGTCCAGGCTTTGGGGCTTCAAGGTCATGCGCACCGTCATGGCATCGACCAGCATCTTGTCCCAAGCGACATCGGGAAATTCGCGGGACACTTCGGCGGCGATCTCGTCCCACATCACCAGGCCAAAGCGCTGGGCATTGGACTTGGTGACCACGGTTAGAAGCTTGCGCGGCCGCGACTGGGCCAGCTTGAACGCAAAGCGCATGATGCGGGTGACGCCCACACGGGTGAAGACCGAAACTTCGGTGGCCACTTCCTCGGGCAGGCCCTTATGGGTGCGCCCGCCATTGCCGGCATATTCGCCCTCGGAATTCTCCCGCACGATCACCCAATCCAGATCGGCCGGCCCGCGACCCAACAGCGGCGAGGTGATGCCCGGCAGGATGCGCGTGGGACGCACATTGGCATACTGGTCGAAGCCCTGGCAGATCGGCAGCCGCAAGCCCCATAGCGTGACATGGTCGGGAATATCGGGCGCGCCCACGGCCCCGAAATAGATGGCGTCGAATTTTTTCAGCGCCTCCAAGCCATCGGCCGGCATCATCACGCCGTGCTTGCGGTAATAGTCCGAGCCCCAATCGAAATGGGTGACCTTGAAGCGCACATCGCCCAGCCGCTTCTGGAGCGCGTCCAGCACGGTGACGCCGGCATCGATCACTTCCGGGCCGATGCCGTCGGCGGGAATGGCGGCAATGGAGAATTCGCGCATGGCAAGATCCGGCTTGGTTCTCGGCTGCTGACTAAGCTTCCGCCGGACGAGCCGCAAGGGGCTTGTCGCGGCGCCCCAGAAGCAGGGTCAAAACCGCCGACAGCAGCAGCAGCCCGGCGACAAAATACAAGCCGCCCAGGAAGCTGCCGGTCCAGCCTTTCAGCAAGCCGATCATGGCGGGACCGACAAAGCCGCCCAGATTGCCGATGGCGTTGATGGCCGCGATCCCAGCCGCCGCCGCCGAGCCGGTCAAAAAGCGGCCGGGCATGGCCCATAGCGGCGGCTTGGAAGCACTGACGCCCACATTGACCAAGGTCAGCGCCACCACCACGCCAATCAGGCTGGCCGCGACGCCGCAATAGAACAAGCCGGCGGCTGCCAGGAGACAGGCCAGCACCACATGCCAGGTGCGTTCGCCGGTTCGATCGGAATGGCGCGACCACAAAACCATCGCCCCCACGGCGGCGATGCCGGGCACCGCGTTCAGCCAGCCCACCTGCAACGGCGTGAGGCCGAAGCCGGCGATGATCTGCGGCGACCAGATGCCCAAGGCATACAGCCCCGCCGAAGTGCCGAAATAGATCAGCGCCAGCACCAGCACACGGCGGTCCATCAGGCCCTGCCAAAGCGAATGGCGGCGCGCTTCGCCTTGTTGCTCGCGCCTAAGGGTCGCGACCAGCCAGCCCCGCTCCTCTTGCGTGAGCCAGGCGGCATTGTCCGGCCGG
>DATBCP010000367.1:0-9037 GCA_036270435.1 Rhizomicrobium sp.
CCACCACATGCGGCTTCAGGCCATGGGCGACGATTTCGGGCAGCGGCGGATGCTCATGGGGGAACCAGTCGGGCGGCCCGAAGGAATCGCCGATCTGACGCATGGTCAATTTGATGGAAGGATCGGCGCCCGTGGCGGTGAAGCTGGCATTGGGGTCGGGGCGCGGCAGGTTGGGCGGACTTACCGGATAGGCCCATTCGAAAGCGGCCACCGGCTGGGGCATCTTTGGCGCGATATCCTTGGCGGTGGGCGTATCGGCGGCGGCGAATCCAAAGCCGGCAAGCGCGAAGGCAAGCGCCGAGGCCAGCGCGATGACGAGCTTTTTCATGATGAAGTCCCCCTGCCCCGATTGTTCTGTTGGAGCAGGAGCATAGGCGCTATGCCGCCAAGGACAAGGGGGCCAGACCGGCAGAAAGAAGCCCCGCCCGGGGGCGGGGCTCTATCCTTTCGGGTGTACCGTTCAATCCATATGGTGCCACTCGCCCCGTTCCCAATAGCCGTGATGCCAGTCGTGATCCCGATCCGTGTCATGCCAGTGATAGGCGCGGTCGTCGCGATGCGAATCGCGCCAGGCATCGTCGTGATAACTGAGGGTCACGCCGGGAAAGGTGATTCGGGTTTCGGTCTGCCAGCAATCGCCATAGCTGTTGCAGGTGATCAGGGCGGAGGCCGGACTCGCCGCCAACAGGCTCAAGCCGACGATCGAGGCTGCGGCCGGCCAAAGCTTTGCGGAACGTCTTGTTGCATGTTTCATGAATTTTACTCCTGTCATTGCGGCGCGTTTGCACCGGTCACAAATCACCCCGACAGGTGTGGAACGCGCGATGGCGCGCGACGCACGGCTCTGCATCGACAAAATTCGCGCCGAACAAATGTTAGTGCACAATGGTACGGTCAGAATTTGAAACATGATGTCTGTTTCCGGGATGCCATTTGATGTGGCAGCAAGGCGCGCGGAATTTTTTCGATTCCGTGGTGCAACCGGTCCCCGCCTTGTCGCGTTTGGGCCACGGAGTTAACAAGCAGCCCCCCATGGAAAACGACGATCAGTCTTTTGGCGACAGCCCTTGGCAAAGCATCCGATTGGGTTTCGGTGCAGTTCTCTTAATCCTATGCGGCTTGGGCTTGTTTCTACTGGACAGCAGTACGCACACCAGCACGGCCCAATCGGCCATCAGTCACCGTCCCTGAACCCGCTTTTGCGGATTTTTCTGACACACCGTCACGCTCTTCCCATTACGGGACGACGAGACCCAGGTTCCGGCACGGGAACTGACGGGCTGCCTATGCGCCGGGGGCTAAGAAATTCTCAGATACCAACAATTTGCGCGACGCGGCGATAAAGTTTTGACATCTATGTCTGGGAAATTATTATCGCCGACTGCTGGGCTGATTGATGACTACCACCCTTTCTCCGCGCGCCGTACTTTTGACGATGGCTTTCATCGTCGTGTCGATCGTTTGCCAGGCGACGATACACTGCATTCAGCTGCTGCACGCCTAGGCGACGCGGTCTTTACGCACCACACAGGCCACTGCCACCCTGCGCGTCGCTGACGCTCCGCGCGTCCGGGCAATCGCCTGCCGGCGATTGCGATTTCCAGCTCACCCTCGCGCGCCCCTTGTGAGCTACCTTGGGAAGCATGAAACATTTGTTGCGGACGCTCTTTGATCTGGACTCGAAGCCCCACAAGGAGTGCAATCCGCGCGGTTGATTCAGCATTTTTCGCCTGTCGATATTTGCCCTTCCTCGCCCGCGTCGATTTGCTGTCGGAGGCTGTCATGCAGGACTATGAAATCCGCATACTCGGTCCTGAAAAGGAACATGGGCGGCGGAATCACACCCTCATCGAAGTGATGCACTTGAACGACTCCACCGCGATCCGCGCTGCCAGGTCCTTGGCGGCGGGCCGACCCTTTGAAGTGTGGCGCGGTATCGAGCGCATCGATTTCGAGGAGCGGATAAAGCCGCACAAGCCGGCGCACGGATCAGCGGCCTAAGCTCCGGTCCGCATCCATCCGATGGACCGCGCGGGGACATGCTGTCGCGGGTTTAAAAAACTGTCTTGAAACTCTCTTGGGCGGGCCGCGGAATTCCCGGCTTTTTGGGAAAACCTGTATACAGCCGCTACATCGGGCGGCTTTACCGCGCGTGAAATCCGGCTAGCATCCCGACCGCCATGAAAAAGAATCCTTTTCACCCCGGGCCGCTCGACGACTTGTCGCAAGAAGCGATCACCGCGCTTCGCCGCATCAAGGAAGGCAAGAGCATCACCGGCCGCCAAAGCCTGGAGCTGGAAATCGAAGACTTGATCCAGCAGGGATTGGGCGGCTGGGTGCTGACCGATGTCGGCCGCTACCGGCTGGACCGCGGGCACTGACCAGCCCCCCGCGGCTAGCGCATCATGCCTGCACCAGCGGGAAGGATGGCAGCTTGTCCTCGCCGGAGAGGCACAATCGGCTCAGGCCAAAGCCGGTGCCGAAGCGCACGCCACAGGCCTGGGCGGCGGTTAGCAATTCCGGCGTGTCCAGTCCTTCGACAAAGACAAAACCGGCGGGAAAGGCATGAACCAATCTTTTCATGAAGATCGCTGCCAGCACCGCGTCATAGTTGTGCGGCAAGGCGAAGCCCAAACCCGCCGCGCCCAACCGTATGTCCACTTCGGAGGGCACCGCCTGGCAATTGCGGAACTGCACTGTGAAGCGAATATTGGGAACGGCCAGCATAGAGATCATCTCGGCCAGCTTGCCGAGCGGTGTGCCTTGCGGCACATCCTCGATCTTGAGCAAAAGGCGGCATTCGGGCGGGATCTTGAGCGACTTGAGCGCGGTGATGACGCGGATGCGGTGGTGAAAACCCGTCAGTGTCTCGAAGCTGACGCCGGCGCCCAGCGCACAGACCTTGCCGGCCTGATGCAAGCGATGCGCATAGGCATGCGCTATCATCAGCATGGCGATCTCCGCATCCACCAGCCTGGCCGGATAGCTTGAGAGCTGTTGGCGGGTGCAGCCGATCTTGGGTGTCGCGCCGCGTGGATAGAGCGAGGCGAAAAGACTGGAAGATTTTTCCTTGCCCAGCTCCCAAATGGGAAAAAAGCCGATCTCCAAACCCAGCGCCGCCATGCCGTCGCGCGCTTTCCCGATGGTTTCGGCCGGCGCCCAATCGGCATCGTCAGCGCCGGGCCTGACGCTCGTGACCCGCGGCGGCTTGCGCGAGGGGTCGCTCTTGACCACGATCTCGCGCGCATTCAATTCCAGATGCGCGGCGATGTGCCGTCCATCCTGGAATTGAAGGGCCAGCACGTCCTCGGCCAACTGGCCCACCAGGGCACGCACCGCCACCGCGGTGCCGGTGCCGCCGAATAATTTCTCGCACACTTTCTGCGCCACTGCGATGCAGGCGACGGTGGCTTCATGAAAGGTGAGGCCGTGGAAGGTCACGACATAGGAAAGCTCGTCCACCAGCACGAAATGATCGCGCGGGCCTTGCGCCTCGCGCAGCGCGGTTTCGAACAGCTTGTGGACCAGGCCCGACAATTTGGGCCATTTCTCGCCCAGCCGCTCCTTGATCGGGCCGAGATTGAGCACATGCAGCTTGGCCGCCGCGGTCTGGGCGTTGACGATTTCCAGAACAGAAGCCGAGCTGGACATGTCCCGACAATGCGCCGGAATGGGTTAACCCTTTCTTGGAGGATTTGCCAATCGGGAGTTCCTGCCCCCCCCGCAAGGCCTTGGAACGGCATGGGATTGCCAAGCGGGCCGAACTGATCCCTAAATGCGCCCATGAGTGGGGTTTCGGACGAAAGGGCTATCTGGCTGGGGCGGCAGGTCCTGCCCCACGAACCGGCGCTGCGCGCCTGGCTCAAGCGGCGCAACCTGGGGGGGCTGGAGATCGACGACGTCATCCAGGAGACCTATACCCGCCTGTTCCAGGCCGAAAGCGTCGCCCATATCCATGATGCCCGGAATTACGCCTTCCAGGTGGCGGGTTCGGTGGTGATCGACCATCTCAGGCGCATGAAGGTGGTGCCCATCGCCTCGGTGCCGGGCCTGGATTACCTGGAAGTGGGCAGCGAGGAACCCTCGCCCGAACGCCAAGTGATCGACCGCGATGAACTCACCCGGTTGGCGGAAATGATCGCCCGCCTGCCCGGCAAGATCCGCGACGTTTTCACCCTGCGCCGGGTCTATGGCCTGTCCCAGCGGGAGGTGGCCGGCCGGCTGGGCCTTGCCGAAAGCACGGTGGAAAAACACATGGCGCGAGGCTTCCTGATCATGGCGGAATTCTATGGGCATGGCGGAAATGCGCCGGCCCGTCCGTCTAGGTCAGACAAACAAGCCAACCAGACAAAGATGGAACGCTAAGGCGCATGGTTCTCAGGACCGCCCACCAGATCGATGCCGAGGCGGCGCAATGGGCCGCCCGGATGGATCGCGCAGCCCTGGAGCCGGAGCAGGAAGAACAATTTCACGCCTGGTTGAATGCGGATGCGCGCTGCATGGGGGCCTATGGCCGGATGCGGGCCATCGTCCTCACCAGCGAGCGGGCGCGGGCTCTGGGTCCGGATTTCGATCCCACGGCCTTCACGACGGATTCCGCCCTGGCAATTCCCCGCCGCCGGCTGCTGCAATGGGGCGGCGCCATCGCCGCTGCCGCCGTGATCGGGATCGGCGGCACCTGGCAAGCCTTGCGCGTGCGCGGGCGCTTCTCGACCGGCAAGGGTGAAACCAAGGTGGTGGCGCTGAAGGACGGCTCAGTCGTCACCCTGAACACCGCGTCCGAGATCCAAGTGAATTACAGCGACGCCTCGCGCGGGGTCGAACTGGTGCAAGGCGAAGCCCTGTTCGATGTCGCCAAGAACAATACGCGGCCCTTTGTGGTGAGCGCGGGCGATACCAATGTGCGCGCCGTGGGCACCAGCTTCACGGTCCGCCGGCTGGAAGCCGCGCCGGTCCAGGTGCTGGTGCGCGAAGGCGTGGTGGAGGTGTTCAAGCCCGCGATCAACGCACCGCCGGTGCGGGTCTGGGCCAACAGCATTGCGGAAGCGCCACTGGACCAGGACGCGGCGATCGCGGCCCGGCCTGTTGCGCCCACACAGCTGCATCGCCAGATGGCTTGGCAGACGGGCCAGATCGCCTTCGAGGGCGAGAGTCTGGCGCAAGCCGCGGCCGAGTTCGCCCGCTATAGCGACACCAAAATCGTCATCGACGATCCTGTACTGGCCAAGGAGGAGATCGCCGGCCTGTTCAAGGCCACCGATCCGGTCGGCTTTGCCCAGACCATCGCCATCAGCCTGAATGCCCGTGCCAGCATTGGGGAAGGAGAGGTGCGCCTCACGCGTTGAATTCCGGCAACAGTCCGGCGGTTGCGTAAAATATCACACAGGCCTTGCGCCCGCGTATCAACCTGCTAGGCCTGGAGTCACGAGAGCCTTCAACAGAAAGGCCGAAAATAACAAGCAGGATGCTTCAGGGGGATTATGGCATCGAAGCGCGCGGAGTGGCTTGCCTGCAGCATTGCCCTTGCGGCGCTGCCGGCCGGCCCCGCCCTTGCCGAGCCGCGCAGCATCGACATCCCTTCCGAGGAAGCGGCGAAATCCATTCCGGAATTCGCCCGCCAGGAAAATATCCAGATCATCGCGCCCGTCAGCCAGCTGCACGGCATCAAGACCCAGGCCGTGTCGGGCCGCATGGAGCTGGATGAGGCGCTGCGCACGCTTCTGGTCGGCACCGGCCTGGAAGTGGCCAGCAATGACGGCACCACCATTGTTCTGCGGCAAGCCGCCAGCACCGCGCCGTTGGACGAATCCGGGATGGCCGATGACGGACCGCCGCCGTCGGAATCCATTGTCGTCACCGGCAGCCGCGTCATTTCCGATGCGGGCATGTCTCCCACGCCGGTGACCATTGTTTCGGCCAAACAGCTGCACGAGACCACGCCAAGCAATCTCGCCGATGGCTTGAACAAGCTTCCCATCTTCCAGGGCTCGCAATCCATCGGCCGGCCTGGCGACGGCAGCGCCAACTTCTCCAGCAATGTGCTGAACCTGCGCAATTTCGGGCTGCAGCGCACATTGGTGCTGCTCGACGGCCATCGCGCCCCGCCCGCCAACTCCGACGGCACGGTGGATATCGACAGCCTGCCCCAGATGCTGGTTTCGCGGATCGACATCGTCACCGGTGGCGCCAGTGCCGTTTATGGCTCCGACGCAGTGACCGGCGTGGTGAACTTCGTGCTCGACACCAAGTTCAACGGCTTCAAGGTCGACGCCAATGCCGGCATCTCCACCACTGGCGACGCCATGAGCACCAATATCGGCGCGGCTTTGGGCACCGGCCTGTTCGGCGACCGCGGCCATTTCGAAGCCGCGCTGGAATACCGTCACCGCGATCCCGTCAACCAGTCCGCCCGGCCCTACGGCCCCGCGTCCAGCTTCGCGGCGGAAGTGGGCACCGGCACGGCGGCCGATCCCTTCAACACGATCCCCAATGGCCGCCGGCCCAATTCCAGCTTCGGCGGCGTGGTCCAGAGCTGCATACCCGCCTGTCAGCTGGCGCAGGGCACGCAGTTTGCCGCCAATGGCGTGCTCAGTCCCTTCTCTGCCGGCGTCCCTGGCGCAACAGATGCCAACGGCAATCGCACGACCGGCACCAGCAACCTGAACTCGGGCGGCGACGGCGCCTACAATCCCTATGGCACGCTGTTCGACGGCTTTCACCAGGGCGCCCTGTTCGCTCGCTTCAGCTATGACCTGGCCGATAACGTCACCTTCTATGTCCAGGGCCAGGGTTCGGAGGCCTACAGCTTCGGCTGGTATTTCCCGCAGAAAATCCAGCCGGGCGCGGGCCAAGCCGACCTGTTCTACAAGAACAACGCCTTTCTTTCGTCCGCCGTGCAGGCCCAACTGGGCAATAACGGCACCAATCCGTTGCAGGACCCGCTGGCCAATCCCGCCGTGCAGCCCGCCAACACCTTCCAGCTCGGCGAATTCCTGACCGGCAACGGCCAGACCGAGGAAAACGCCACCGGCAGCGTCAACCGCGTGCTCAGCGTGCAGGCCGGATTGGAGGGCACCTCCTGGAATGGCCGTTTCAGCTGGAACCTCTTCTACACCCATGCACAGAACCGCCTGACGGTCGACCTGGTCAACAATCAGAACCTTCAGCACATGTATGCCGCAGAGGACGCGGTGCTGACACCCGGCGGCAACGCGGCCTGCTATGCCGCGACCCAGGCTGCAACATCGGCCCGATATGCCAACTGCGTGCCATTCAATGCCTTCGGCCCCACGGCTCCGAGCCAAAGCGCCCTCAATTATATTTTCCAGACCACGGCCTTCCATGAGACCAATACGCTGGATGACATGGGCGGCAGCATCGCAGGCAAGGTGCTGAACGGCTGGGCGGGGCCCATCACGGCGGCCCTTTCTGCGGAAGCGCGCTTCAACGCCTATGACATCGCCAGCAATGCGCCAAGCAGCACCACAGTGGACTGCACGGGCCTGCGTCTGTGCAACGCATCTCTGCCGCTTTATGCCCAGTCGGTGCTGCAGCCGGTCCATGCCAGCCAGAATGTGTGGGAAATGGCGCTGGAAAGCGAAGTGCCGGTGGCCAGGAATTACCCGCTGGTTCAGGCCTTCGACCTCAACTTGGCAGGCCGTTACACCAACTATTCGGTCTCCGGTTCAGTCCAGACCTGGAAGGTCGGCTTCAACTGGAATGTCGTCAGCGCCCTGCGCTTCCGCGGCACGACCTCGATCGACATCCGCGCACCCACGCTGGATGACCTGTTCCGTCCGGCGACGATCCTGGAGAACGTCTTTACCGACCTCCATGTCGATTTGCCCACGCCACCCAACCCGCCTGGAAGCCACTTTGCCGGCACGACCGCCTTCAGCTCCCAGGGCAATCCCAATCTCGCACCGGAAGTTGCGCGCACCTATACGGTGGGCGCGGTGTGGACGCCGGATTTTATCCCCAACCTGACCATCTCGCTGGACTATTACCGCATCCGCCTGGCCAACGCGATCGCGCAGATCGCGCCCAGCACCACGATCCAGAGCATCTGCGAAGCGTCGGGCGGGACATCGGTCTATTGCGCGAACTATCAGCGTCCTTTTCCGTTCAGCGATCGCACCGTCGCGAATTTCGCGCGCCTGCTCATCACCTTCAACCTCAACACCGCCTCCACCGAAACCGAAGGCTGGGACTTCGAAGCCAATTATGGCTGGCAGATGTCGAACCTGGTGGAAGACTGGAAAGGCGCATGGACGATGCGCCTGCTGGCGACCTATCAGCCGGTCATCAACAAATCGGTGCTTTTTCCCGGCGCGCCTTTCACCCGCGTGCCCGATCCCAGCACCCGCATCACAACGTTCCTGAACTACACCGTGAACGATTGGACCCTAGGCTTGCAGGACAGCTGGGTGTCGGGCTTCAGCCAGGTGGCGGGCCCTGTCACACCGACCATCAACAACTGGGTCAATCCCCATGTGAACGCCTGGAACCAGCTGGACGTGAACATCGCGCGCAATTTCGCGATGGATGGCGCCACCATGACCGGCTATTTCGTGGTCCAGAATCTGTTCAACGCCCAGCCGGCCTATGTCCCCAATGGCACCATCGGCCAGTGGTACCCGGTCTATACCTTCGGCTACAGCACCCAAAGCCCCATGGGGCGCACCTTTACCATCGGTCTGCGGGCGAATCTCTGAAAGTGAGCCCGGAGCCATCCGCCGGTGAGCCATATCGGCAACACCTCCGCGCAACGTCAGAACCGATACTCAAAACGCATCGCCGCCTATGGCGGATTCGTGACCCCCACCCCGTCTAGGCCGTGAAAAGCCCTCATCACAGGGGCTCGTGACATTTTTCAGGGGGAAATCATGGCATTGAAGATCAAGCACTGGCTCGCTTGCGGCGCAGCAATCGCGGCCCTGCCTGGCATCGCTTACGCCCAGGCCACCAACAATGTGGAGACCGTCACCGTCACCGGCAGCCGCGTCATCTCCGACGCCGCCAACTCGCCCACCCCGCT
>DATBCP010000368.1:0-2979 GCA_036270435.1 Rhizomicrobium sp.
GATCTTTCGGATGCTGCTAGTCGCCCGGCGGAATGCCGGGCTCGAGATTCCTGGATATCTCAGCTGCGGAGATCTTCGGGTGCCGGCTTTTCACCCAAGGCCAACTTCGTCGCAGCAGACAAGAATTGCGGGCTGTCCAAACGCGGTGAGATGTCCACCACATGTGCCACGTTTTGATGCACCACGATCTCGCATACGACCGGCCCATCACACAGGCCCAGCGCCGAGGCCGCGCGGCCACAGGTTTCGGACAGAAGCCGTTCGGTCCCCGAAGAAACGTGGCACACGCCATCCAACATCAGGCCAGCGACCGTGAAGCGGGAACCTTCCAGTTCCTGTTCCACCAGGATCCGTTCGCTGGAGCAGTGAGACCGCGCCAGCTGAAAGGCGGCGGCGAAATCGCTTGCCTCCGACAACCGCGTGACGCCGGCGGCGCCCCGATTCTCCACCGGTTTGACCAGCAGTTCCCGTCCGCGCGCTATTGCGGCGCGTTGCAGTTCCTGGGGCGTGAAGATTTCCGCATGCCAGGGCGCCGCGATGCCGGCGGAGGCAAAACTGCGCCGGGTCAGAAGCCGGTCGGCCATCAGTTCCGCCACATGTCGTGGCGGCCCCGGCAATCTTAACCTCTCGGTAACCATAGCAAATGTGAGGGCGGCATCCGCGGCCAGCAGAACCCCGTCAATCTTGCGAATTTTGCGGTTATAGCGCTCTGCGGCGGCGGCGGTTTCGTTCGCGCCATGCACATCGGCGAGCAGGCAGGAATCGGCCAAGGCGAAAGCCGGCGCTTGCGGATCGGAATCGGAAATATCCACCGTATGGCCCATGGCGCGCAAGCCGCCCAGGATTTCCACAGATTTTTCGCCACCGGAAATGATCAGCAGCGTTTTTGTCATGGCGGATATGGGCTTTCCGTTAGGGCGATGTTTGGCCCGTTAACCGCTTCTTAGCCATGCGCCCTTTAGATTCCGTTAATGTCGAGCGAATCCGATTCAGACCTCATCCGTGGCTTGAGCGAACGCGAGCATGTCCGCGTCGTCGCTTTGATCCAGGCGCGCATGGGTTCGACGCGCTTGCCGGGCAAAGTTCTCAAGCCGGTGGCCGGCCAACCGCTCTTGTGGCATGTCGTGCACCGGTTGAAGGCTTGCCGCCTGCTCGAGGATATTGCCGTCGCCACCAGCTCCAATCCCACCGACGATGCGATCGTGGAATGGTGCAACGCCGAGGGCCTTACCGTGGTGCGTGGTCCCGAAACCGATATGTTGGCGCGCTTTGCCCGCGCCGCCGAAAAGCTGGATGCCGACATTATCGTCCAGGCCTCGTCCGATGCGCCCTTTGTCGATGCCGGCCTGGTCGACCATATGGTCGCCACTCTGATCGAGCAGGATGGTGACTACGTGGTGCTGGCCGATCAAGACCAAGGCGCGCATGGCGGCGTGGAGGCTTTCAGTCGCCGCGCCCTGGACCGGTTGATGATGGATGCCGCTCATGACCCGGCGGCGCGCACACTGGTCACCGGCTATTTCCGGCTGCATCCCGAATTTGTGCGCACCGTTCGCGCCCAGCCCTATGAGCAGGCGATGAACAGAAGCGGCCGTCTCACCGTCGATACGCCCGACGATCTGGCTTTTGTGGAGGCGGTTCATGCCCGGCTTGCCGCAAAGGCGGGTGAGGCGTCGCTGGCGGACCTGCAGCTGCTTTTGGAACGCGAGCCGGAGCTGAAGGCGCTGCCGGCGCCGGCAAGACCGTCCTTTGCCCGGCCTTCGGGCGCCAGCGCGCCGGAACGGCTGGCGCTGATCCGTTGCGACGGCGGGGCCGCATTCGGCTACGGCCATGTCAAGCGCATGGTGGCTTTGGCGCGGAGCTTGCGTGATCAGCAAGGCATCGGCGCGATCTTCGCGCTTCATGGCAGCGAAGACGCAAGCTTGCCGATCCGTCGCGCCGGCTTCGACGTGACCATGCTCGGGCACGGCATCCATCTCGGGGATATGATCCGGGCGAACAGCCCGGACGTGCTGATCCTAGACGGGCGCGAAGGTCCCAGCCGCGCCGAGCTGCAAGACCTCAAGCGCGATGTCACCGTGACCGCGGTGATCGATGACGCCCATGAGCGCCGCCTGGCCAGTGACTATGCCTATTATCCGCCGGTGCCGGGTGCCCTGGCGCTGCGCTGGGACGATTCACGGACCTTGTCGCGTATCGGCTGGGAGTGGGCGGTTTTGGGACTCAATCCCAACTTGGTGAAGAAGCGCACGCCCGGTTCACGCCCCACCGTTCTGGTGACAATGGGCGGCAGTGATCCGCATGGCTTGACCTTGCGCATGGGCAAGGCATTGGCCGCGCTGGACACCGCCTATCGTGTTCGGTTTGTCGTCGGCACCGGCACCAAGGATCCTGGCGCGGTGGCCCGCGGGCTGGTGGCCCTGAAGAAGAATTATGAGACGGTGGAGGGCGCCGACGATCTTTCCGTCGAATATGCCAATGCCGATGTGGCGATCTGCGCTTTCGGCGTCACCGCCTATGAGCTGGCGGCTTGCGGCATTCCCGCCATCTACCTTGGCCTGACCCGGGACCATGTCCAGTCCGCCTCGGCCTTTGCGGATGCCGGCATGGGGCTCAATCTGGGCCTGGCGGACAAGGTGTCCGATGCCGACATCGTGCGCTTTCTGCAGTGGCTGTTGAACAAGCCGGCCGCCCGGCGCGAAATGCGCAAACAGGGCTTGGCGCTTCTGGATGGACAGGGCGCGGCGCGCATCGCCGCCGACCTGGCCTTGGCCTTGGTCGAGGCGCAGATTCCGGTCAAGGAAGCTTTGTAATAGCGTCCGCCGCCTGGCGGAACCCGTCCGCCCAATCGCCTCTCGTCTGCGGGCTTAAAATCCGGCAGGCCGGCGCGAAAGGTTCGTGACTTTGGCCCAGCGCGGTCCAGACCGTGCTGTAAAGCAGCTTCAAGGTGGGCACGCCTGCTCCCGCCGCCAGCCAGGA
>DATBCP010000369.1:0-9615 GCA_036270435.1 Rhizomicrobium sp.
CGTCGAACGCGACGGAACCCTGCTTTGGTGCGTCCATGACAATGATATACAGTAAGCCGTGCACGGTAGATACCGAATTCCCAAGCGGCGCGCGTATTGCGATGCGGCGCAAACGCCGCTGTAACCGCCCCGCATAGCCCACCGAATTGCTGACCGAAGCGACAGGCGAGGGTTCATTGCGATTCCTGTTTCCCGATCTGACCAACCACTATGCCCGCTGGGCGCCTTTCTTGCTGCGCGTGATGGTCGGCTATGGCTTCATGGCCCATGGCTTCGCCAAATTGGCTCGCGGACCTGATAATTTCAGCCATATCCTGGCGGCATTGGGAGTGCCCTTCCCGACGTTGGCGTCTTGGGCCACGATTCTTGTCGAAATATTCGGCGGTGCGGCCTTCCTGCTGGGGGCATTGGTCACGCTGGCCAGCATTCCCGCGCTTGTCGTCCTTTTGGTCGCGATCGTCACCGTGCACCTGCCCAACGGCTTCAGCTCCATCAAGCTGCAATCGGTAGACGCGATGGGCGCGCATTTCGGGCAGCCCGGCTATGAGACCGACCTGCTCTATATCATCTGCATCCTGGCATTGATGGTGTGCGGCGCCGGACCTTGGTCGGTGGATGGACGGGTTGCGCGCCGACTGAAGAAAGGCGGCCCGTGATCTAGGCCGGGGGGCACGCATAAGCTAAAACCCACACCATGCTGGAAAAGGCCACGCCGGAACGCCTGGCGATATTTTCGGACGGGGTGTTCGCTGTCCTGATCACCGTGCTGGTGCTGGAGCTGCGCCCGCCGGACCATCCGACCTACCATGCTTTGCTGCTGCTCTGGCCGACCTGGCTGAGTTGCGCGGTCAGCTATCTCTTCATCGCCATCGTCTGGATAAACCATCATTATTTCCTGGCCGATGAGGCCCAGAACCTGCATCTGCACACGCTGTGGAACGTGGTGGAATCCCCCGCCGACCCCGCCAAGTGGTGGGAATGCATCCTGGCGGGACGGATAGGTTTTGGAAGGTTGGGGCGTAATCAAGATAGTGTCATCCCCGGCCGAGCACTGCGAAGCAGCGCGAGGGGGTGAGGAGTGGTCCGCCACAGGCGGACGAAATGGTCCAGTGGAGCGAGGCACGACCGGCTTGCCGGTCCAATCGGTCCAGTGGACCGATTGGAGTGCGAGCGCCCGGAGCGTAAGCGAAGGGCGGAGCGACGAACGCCGGAGCGTAAGCGACGGCCGGACGGGGACCCAGGTGGAAAGACCGGGCGGATTCAATCCACCTGGGTTTCCTTCCCTCGCCGCGCGAAACGCGCGGCTCGCCGGGAATGACAACGAGGGCTACCAAAATGAAAACTGCAAACTCTCACTGTCTCGTATTAAACACCACATATCTGAATTTGCCGCCGCTCGCGACATTGAACAGATGCGGCATGCCGGCCGGGATCTGCAGGAAATCGCCCGTGCGCACCGTCTTAGTCATGCCGCCAGTGATGGCGTCGCCACGGATCTGTCCGGGCCCGGTTTCATGCGCGTTGGTAACGGTGCCGCCATAGGTCAAGCTTGCCTCGCCCGACAGCACCTGGATGTAGTGCGTCCAATTGGTATGCACTTCCGGCTCATTGCCCTTGTCGCTGCGCTGGACATATTCGACATAGTAATTCTCATGATCGACGGGAAAGGCTGTCTTGGCACCCGGACCCGGCTTGCCGGTCAAAGCCTCGACCTCCTGGGCCGAAAGATATTTGAACCCTTCCGCCGGCAAGTTGCGCAGCGACGGTTGCGCCATGGCCGCGGGCGCGACCAGCGCCGCAGCAAAAAGAGAAATCACGAAGCCACGTATCTTCATCCCAGTCCCCTCTTCCTTAGTTTGGTGTGAAATCAAAGATCCGCCAGCCGGGTCCAGACGCCCGTTGCGACTGCAACCACCAGGCTGGCACCCCAGGCCGGCGCGCCATGAAAACCCAGTTCGCTTGTCGCCGCCAGACACAGGACAAAGGCGGCGACGCCGACCACAATGCCGCCAATCAGGCTGGCCCGGGAAGGCTTGAGACGGGCGCCTTGCGTGTTCATTCGCCTGGCCTTTGGGCCGGCGTCAAATCCTTGCGAACACAGCTGGAATCGTAACCGTTGAAGACGTGCTTCAAAAGTCCGCACTTCAGATCGGAGGTGCGGAAGAACCAGTCCGCCACCGGATAGGTCAGGTTGAAATTGCGCTCCATCATGATCTTCGGATTGTGATGGGCGATGTGGTGGCGGCGGATGGAATTCACCAGCGGGATGTGCTGCACCAGGCTGTCATCCTTCACATGGCAGCAATAGTGGAACAGCTCGTAATTCAAATACAGCGCCGTGTTGGCGATCAACAGCAGCCAGCCGGCATTGGCGAAGCCGAGCCGGTTCAAAAGCAAGGCCGGCGCCAGCGACAGCGTCATGAACGCCACCAGCGCATAGGGCGGGAAGAACACAATGCGGAAGTCGCGGCTATTGTCGAAGGAAGGCTCCGCGTCGGTGAAGAATTCGTGATGCGCCAATGTGTGGCGCTTATAGATGCCCATCAAGCCCTTCACGGGACGGTGCATCACATATTTGTGAATCCACCATTCAAAGACATTGGACAGGCCGAACGCCAAGGGGATCACCAGCCATTCATACCAGGCGGGTATGGTGATCTGGCGGGCACACACCCAGATCGCCGCGCCACCCAGGGCAAAGATCAGTGCCACATGCAGCCAGCCGACATAGGCGGGCGAAATGCGCGGCCGGTAATCGGCACGGAACGCGGCCTGACGTGCTGGCATCTGGGGCATTGGCAAGGCTCTTATCTTGCACCGACGATAGGACTGCGCTTGGAACGCCGCAAGGCTGGTTCAGCAGACGGACATCGCCACAAAACTCAACTGTCATTCCCGGCGAATGCGAGCGAGAGCGAGCGTGAGGGAAGGGAACCCGGGTGCCAGACACTTATAGGTCGCGCCCACCTGGGTCCCCTTCCCTCGCGCCCCATGCTTCGCGCGCGGCTCGCCGGGGATGACAGGGAGGGACTCTTCCCTTCTCGTTAAAACGTCGCAATCGGATTGAGCACCGAGCCCGTCGCGCCCGGCACCGCCGCGGGCGAGGCCGTCACCAGGAACTCCCAGCGCTTGCGCTTTTCCGCTTCACGCCCGACCAGCTCCAAATCCAGATTGTCGAAAATCGGCATGCCCATCGCCACGATGCACAGCGCATGGATCGGCTGCGACACGCCTTCAACCCGCGACGGCAGCACATCCTGGGCATCGTCGCCGCCCAGGATCGCCACATCGCGCGCATGCATCCAGGGCGCGCAGCTCATATGCAGTCCCGCCAGCTGCTGCACCGGCCACGCCCCCATCGCGTCACGCCGCGCCCAGCGCCCGGTGCGCACGATCATCACATCGCCGGAGTGAACCTTTACCCCCGCCTTTTTCTCCCAGCCCTCCAGGTCTTCGGGATAGATCGGCGTGCCGGGCTCCAGCCAGTCCACGCCCTTGTAGCGCGCGATGTCCATCAACACGCCGCGGGTGATGATGCCGTTCTTGAAATTGATGATGCTGTTCTTGTTGGCGCCGTTCTCGTCCACCACATCGGCGGAATAGCCATTGTAGATTTTGCCGTCATAGACAAAGTGGCACAGCGAATCCATGTGGGTATGGGCCATGCCGTGATAGGAAATGAAAAACGTGTCGCTGGTGCTGGCGATTCCGGTCTTGGAAACGCTTGCGCCGGTGCGGGTGGTCTTGCGCACGATGGGGGCGGGATTGTCCACCGCCTCCTTGATCTCGGCATTGCGCGCCATGGAGAAGGATTGGCCTTCGCGCACCGTGGCGAAGGCGGCTTTGCGTTTGGCCGGCGTGATCAGGTTCACCGCGCCCATCTGGTCGTCGGCGCCCCAGCGATTCCAGTTGGACAGGTCCTTTTGCAAGCGCACGAAATCCTGTGGCGTGGAATTGGGCCGTGTCTGTGCCTCAGCCCTGCCCGTGGCCGCCAAGGATGCGCCCACCGCCAATTGCGCGATCGCACCGCGTCGTGATGGATTGTTTTCCGTGTCTGTCACGCGCCCCTCCTTATAATTCGCCGTGGCCGGGCAGCGCGCGAAGCGCGACCCCGCCATCCAGGCTTGTCGCGAATTGAATATTAGGATCTCGCCGCCGCCAAAGGAACCACTGTCACATGTGCGGGTTCACAGTGGGGCACGTGATTCCACGTCTGTCACAAAGGAACTGAGGTAATGCCGACCACTCCCGATCCCGCGCCGGAACAAGACAATGAGGACACCGACCTGTATGTCGATCATCCGCCGCCGGAAAGCTTTTCCGACGCCGTGCGGGAAGCGCCGCTGACCGCCATGATCACGGCCTTTATCGCTGGCCTGGTGTTGGGCCGTCTGATCTTCTGAACGCCTGAAAAAGCACCAAATTGTCATATTGCGGTGCACAAAAATTCGTTTGACGGGTTGAATTTCCGCGGGCAATATCGCGCTGCACTGCAATAAGATTCACCAGGGTGAAACGCCTTAACCGCTGTCGTTAAAGGAGATCACCCATGTTGCGCCCCCTCTTTCTTGCCACCGCCCTCCTCACCCTCGGTATCGCCGGCGCCCGGGCCGACGATGTCACCACCCGGGTTTCCTATTCCGACCTGGATCTTTCCCGCCCTGCCGACGCCAAGGTTCTGGCCGCGCGCCTGCAGGATGCCGCCACCGCCGTCTGCCTCAAGGCCAACCCGGAAAACGTCGTCAAGGCGGCGCTGGAAAACTGCATCAATATCTCGGTCCATATGGCCATGTCGCGGATGGAGAGCGACATGGACGCGACCGTCCGCGACCGGCTGAGCAATGTCCGCACGGCGATGCGGGAGCCGTAAGCGCCTCACATCAACCACCCCTATGTCATGGCCGGCCTCCGGGCCGGCCATCCATCGTGCCGCTCGATAGATGGATGGCCGCCTCAAGGGCGGCCATGACAAGTGGGGGTACGGCGCGCGCCGGAGAAAGCATGATATAAGGCCCCAGGGTAAACCGGGGGCCATGATGGACGATCGCAGGCAATTCCTGTCGTGCGTGGGTGGCGCACTGGCGGCAAGCTTGACCGCTCCGGACATGGCTTTTGCCGATCCGCAAGAGCCGGATCTCATCGTTTTCAACGCGCGAATCCATACGGTGGACGATGCCTTGCCCAAGGCGCAGGCCCTGGCCGTCCGTGCCGGACGTTTCGTCGCCGTGGGCGGCGACGAAGTCAAATCACTGGCAGGCAAGAAGACGCAGACGATCGACGCCAAGGGCATGATGGTGGTGCCCGGATTCATCGACACCCATAATCATGCGGGCGCGGGGGGAGTCGGCAACGGCTATGCCGGAGGCGAAGGCCTGCTCTATGACGTGCATGTCGGCAACCCTTACGAGGTCGAGCAGGTCCAAATCGCCAGCATCATCGCCAAGCTGACGGCCAAGGCCGCCACCGTGCCGCCCGGCACCTGGGTGATAGGCAATTTCCTGGACGACACCAAGCTGGCCGACAAGCGGCCGCTGACGGTTCACGACCTGGACCAGGTGTCGACGGACCATCCCGTGGCCGTGATCCATCGCGGCGGCCATACCATGTTCGTCAACAGCAAGGCTTTCCAGATGGCCGGCGTCACCAAGGCCACGCCCAATCCGTTCGGCGGCACCTTCGACAAGGATGCCAATGGCGAGTTGAATGGCCGGGTTACCGATCGCGCGGCAATCGTCCTGCTCAAGGTCGGCAAGTGGGAGCAGTTCACGGCGGCGCAAAAAGAGAAGCGCATCCTGGACGGTGTCGCCTTCATCTCGGCCAAGTTCGCCCAGTATGGCTTGACCACCGTCCACCACAATGAAGACGGCGCGCTGGAGGCCATCCAGGAGCAGCGGCTGCGCGGCAATCTCAAGCACCGCGTCAGCTATGAAGCCGCCGGCGCGTTGCTGGAGGCGATGATCGCGAATGGCCTGGAGAGCGGATTCGGCGACGAATGGGTCCGGCTGGGCGCCACGGCCGAGCATACGGTGGACGGCTCGCTGTCGGAACGCACCATGGCGATGCGCCAGTCCTATATCGGCCTGCCCGCCTCCTATCATGGCAATCTCACCGAAAAGCAGGACGATCTCAACGCCTGGTGTGAGCGGGTGCACCGCGCCCATATCCAGATGAATTGCCATGCCAATGGCGATATCGCCATCGACCGGACGCTGACCGCCTATGAACGGGCGCTGAAGTTATATCCTCGCGCCAATGCGCGGCCGAAGATCACCCATTGCAGCCAGGTCAATCCCGAGTTGATCAGGCGGATGAAAGCGCTGGATGTGGTGCCGTCCCTGTTCAGCACCTATCCCTATTACAATTCCGACAAATTTCATTTCTACGGCCAGGAGGCGATGCAGCACATGATCGCCTTCCGCGACCTTTTGAATGCGGGCCTCAAACCGGCGGCGGGATCGGATTTCGGGCCCGGCCCCTTCGCACCACTGATGGCGGTTCAGGCGATGGTGACACGCACCGGCTGGAACGGCGAGACCTGGGGCGCCAGCCAGAAGATCACCCTGGACGAGGCAATCCGGGTCAACACCTTCAACGGCGCCTACAATTCCCGCGAGGAGAAGGACAAGGGCTCCATCGCAACCGGAAAGCTGGCCGACTTTGTCATGCTGGCCGAAGATCTGCACAACATCGATCCGTCCAAGATCAAGGACGTGAAGATCGTGCGGACCGTGGTCGGCGGCCGGGTGACGTACCAGGCTTAGAGCAAGTTAAGGTCAGATTGAAACAGCTGCGTTGGCCATGGCAGTTGAGTTGTAGATGACTCACACTGCCAAAGCATCAACCCGCCAACGAAGATCAATGCAACCTTCTCCCGCGCGAGGGCTTGCGGTCCATTTCCAGGATTACCTTGGCGATGCGGGTCCACAATTCGAAATTGACCATGTCGCCCGCCTTATAGGCCCGGCTGGCATATTGGGCGGCTTCGGCAGCGGGATTTGCTGGAAACCGTTTGGCGAACATTTTTGCCTCCTGGCGTATCTGCGCCTCGCCAATGCCGGGCATGGCTTCCACCATCGTCTCGTCGCCGATGGCCAATTTTTCCCAGCGTTGCGCAAGCTCCAACAGGGACTCACGTTGTTCCCGCGTCAACGCCAGCTCCGCGCGCTTGCGCACTCTCAAAGCTTGTTCCCGATAGTAACCCGCCTGGCTGGGATTTTCCCGTCTCATCTTTGCCCCCGGATAGGCCTCTTGGCGCGCAATTGCTCCGTACGCGCATCAACAGGATAGCAGGAAGGAAGTGTAGAGGGCGTTGCTTACGAAAAAGTATTCTGACGGCTCGCGGCAATGCAGCATAACACCGGAACAACTGTCACAATTGTACCAAGCTGCGCCCAGTGATCCCGCTTCAGTGATCCCGCTTCAGTGATCCCGCACCGAACCGTCAACGGCATCCCACATTTCCGGAAACTGCCATTCCGGAATGCCGCGCTCATTGTCGACCAGATGCTCGTCCAATTCGATGCCGAGACCGGGCCCATCTATATTGCCTTTCAAGATCACCGACCCGTCGGTCATCACGAAAGGTTTTTTGATATAACCTTTGCCCCAGGGCGTGCGATCCACCTTGGGCCCGCCGCTCACCGCCTGCAGCGACGGCACTTCATGTGCCAGGAAATTCGGGATCGACGCCGCCACATGCATAGAGGCGGCGAAACCCACCATGCCTTCCTTGGAATGGGGCAGCATGTCGGCATAGAACGCTTCCGCCAGCGCCGCGATCGCTTTCATTTCTGTGATGCCGCCGGTATGCGTGACATCCGGCTGCAGCAATTGCGCCGCGCCCGCCGTCAACAAGTCGCGGAACTGCCATTTGGTCACCATGCGCTCGCCGGTGGCAAAAGGCACCGTGGTTTTCTTGGCCATCTCGGCCATCAAGGGCAGGTTCTGGAACTGGATGGGCTCTTCGAAAAACCACGGACGAAATTGCTCCAGCGCATGGATGATCTGCATGGCGGCGGGCGGCTCATGATCGCCGTGCATTTCGATGCCGAGATCGAAATCCGGGCCTATCAGCTCGCGGATCGCCTTCACCTTTTCGACAAAGCCGTCGATATAATACGGGCTCTCGGAGGCGCGCGACAGCCGCCCGCGGGTCGAGGACACGCTGGTCTTCATCGATTTGTAACCTTCGGCCAGCACATGGCTCCTGGTTTCTTCCACGCTTTCGGCCTGGCCGTAACATTTGATGCGATCGCGGGTGGGGCCGCCCAACAAGTCATAGACCGGCACGCCCAACGCCTTGCCCTTGATGTCCCACATGGCGATGTCCACTGCCGACAGCGCGCTGCACAGGATGATGTCGCCGCGGTAAAAGGCATGGCGGTACATGGCCTGCCAGTGATGGACCGGCTGGCGCGGGTCTTTGCCCCTTAGATAAGGCTCAAGCTGGCTGATCGCCGCCATCACGGTTTCGATCTTGCCTTCGACCGTGCCCTCGCCAAGCCCGACAATGCCTGCATCGGTGTGCATCTTGACGAAGATGGAGCGCAGGGAATGGACCGGGATGATTTCCAGCCGGGTGATCTTGATCGCCGTACGCGGATCGGCCAAAGCGCGGCCGCTGTTAAGCGGCTGGGCGACGCCCTTGCGCTCGCTGGCCAACAGCCCACCCATCCCCAGGCTGGCCAGCGCCATCCAATGCCGCCTCGATAAATTGAGCGCCATCCTCATCCCCCGTTTGCACGCCGTTGCCCGGCGCGATTTGAGAGATGGTAGCGTTAACCCTCTCCCCCTGTCATCCCCGTCGCCCAGTCGGTATCGGCCAGCATGGCGTCAGCGTGACGTCAGCGGTGGGCGATGTCATGACCGCCGCCGACAAGATGAGCGAATATGTCACGGCGCTGGAGCAGGAAAGCACGGCGACGCGGGAGATTTCCGGCAGCGCCCCAGCATGCCTCGACAGCTCTGAACGACATCAACAGACGGGTGAAAATGATCGCGGCCTGACGGACGAAGCCGGACCTGGAACCGGCAGAAGCCTAGCGGCGGCTGAGGCGATCCTTGGGCCGCGGCATCCGCTGCAGCATTACGCCCACCGCCACGATGCAGGCGGTCACGGCCACCACGCCGATGATGTCGGATAAGCCAGCGATTCCAATGCCATATTCCATGGAGTTGAGAACGCGCAAGGCAAGTCCCAGTTCCGCGGACCAGACTGCGGCCTAGCCGCGCAGATCCCGCCGCTCGCCCAAGCTGGCTTAGCTTTTCTTAGCGAGCTTAGAAAAGCTTGCCCTGTGCGAGCGGTAGCGAGCATGCGCGGCGTTCGAAGATCACCTGGCTGACGATCTGCTGCACCCAGGTGGTGCCCGACTTGGCATAGGTGCCGATGATGATGTCGTCATCGCGGAACTGGAAATCGTTCCAGATGGTGCAGTCGAAGTGGTGGTTCTGGAATTCCCGCTGCTTTTGCGGATAGACGATCATCTGCCCCTTCCCAGGTCCGCTTCAGGATAGCGCAACCGGCGCATCTGCGGAATGGGTGCGTGCCGATATCACCTTGCTGAGCACGAACAGCAGAAAGATGGAGAATATCAATCCCGCGGCCAGCGCGAACAT
>DATBCP010000370.1:0-3936 GCA_036270435.1 Rhizomicrobium sp.
GGCGCATCCCTTCGACGAAGGCTGGCAGCTTCCGGTGATGGTGGCCAACTTCGTTCTGATGGGTTACGGCACCGGCGCCATATTCGGCTGCCCGGCGCACGATCAGCGCGACCTGGATTTTGCCCGCAAATATGGGCTCAGCGTGACACCCGTTGTGGTTCCCTCCGACGTCGACGCCAAGAGTTTCGCGGTCGGCACGGAGGCCTATACCGGGCCCGGCAGGCTGGCCAATTCGCGCTTTCTGGACGGCATGACGGTCGACCAGGCCAAGTCCGAAGTCGCCACGCGGCTGGAAAAGGCGGGGATCGGCGAACGCACCACCAACTATCGCTTGCGCGATTGGCTGGTGTCGCGCCAGCGGCCCTGGGGCTGTCCCATCCCCATGATCCATTGCGGAAAATGCGGCCTGGTGCCCGTCCCTGCGGACCAGCTGCCGGTGAAGCTGCCCGACGTGATCAACTTCAACGTCAAGGGCAATCCGCTGGATGCCGACAGCGCCTGGAAGACCACCGCCTGTCCCGCCTGCAAGGGCCCGGCGGTGCGCGACACCGACACCTTGGACACGTTCGCGGATTCTTCCTGGTACTTCACCCGCTTTACCGATCCGGCGTCGGACACGCCGGTGAACAAGCCCGCGGCGGATTATTGGCTGGCGGTGGACCAGTATATCGGCGGCATCGAGCATGCCATCCTGCATCTGCTTTACGCGCGCTACTTCACCCGCGCCATGTCCAAGCTGGGCATGGTCAAGGTGGCGGAGCCTTTCGCCGGCCTGTTCACCCAAGGCATGGTCTGCCATGAGACCTACAAGGATGCCGCAGGCAACTGGGTTTCGCCGGATGAGATCGAAAAGCGCGATGGCAAGGCGTTTTTCCGCGGCACCGGCCAGGAGGTCGGGATCGGGCCATCGGAAAAGATGTCCAAGTCCAAGAAGAATGTGGTCGCGCCCGAACCCATCATCGACGCCTATGGCGCCGATACCATTCGCTGGTTCATGCTCTCGGACACCCCGCCCGAGCGCGACATAGAATGGACGGATGCGGGAGCGGAAGGCTGCTGGCGGTTCGTCCAGCGCGTCTGGCGGCTTTGCACGGAAGCGCAGGGGCTGGCCGCCGCCGGCACGCCGGCCAGCGCGGAGGACGATGTTTCCAAATCCCTGCGTCAGGCCACCCACAAGGCGATCGCCGCCGTCACCGAACATCTGGAACATCTGCGCTTCAACAGCGCCGTCGCCCAGCTCTATACGCTGGCCAATGCCATCGGTGCCGCCGACAAGGCGGGGCCATCGGCGCGGCGCGAAGCGCTGGAAGCCCTGGTGCTGCTGTCCGCGCCGATGATGCCGCATCTGGCGGAATCCTGCTGGCAGGCGCTGGGCCATGCCAAGCTGGTGGCCCAGACGGCTTGGCCAAAATATGATGCTGATTTATTGCGAACCAACCAGGTTATGATGGCGGTGCAAGTCAACGGTAAGCGCCGTGCAGAGTTTGGTATCGCGAAGGATTCAGACAGCAAGGTCGTGGAGTCGGTGGCGCTTCAGCAAGAGGGCGTTATACGCGCGCTGGAAGGCAAAACGCCGAAGAAGGTTATCGTGGTGCCAAACCGGATTGTGAATATCGTCGCATGACTTATTGGATGGTGCCTCCGCTGTCGCTACGGCACGGGCTCGCTGTCATCGCCGGTTGTTTGTTCCTGGCGGGCTGCGGCTTTCACCCCATGTACGGCGGTTCCCTGGCGCCGGCTTTGTCCTCCGTCTATGTCGAGCCGATTGCCGAGCGCGACGGTTATGAGCTGCGCAACAGCCTGATCGACGCCCTGCAATCCGACGGCGACAAGGCGGGCAAGCTGTACAATCTCAAGGTGACGCTGAACGAAACCAGCCAGGGCATCGCGTTGCAGAATGACGCCACCATCACCCGCTATAACGGCCGGCTGGAGGCGCATTATGTCTTGAGCGATACGCTGGGTCATGAATTGACCTCGGGCAGCCAGATAGAATTGTCGGCCTATAACGTGGTGCAGTCGCCTTATGCGACGCTTACGGCGCAACAGGATTCCAGCAAGCGCGCCGCCCAGGACGTGGCCGAGCGCATCCATCTCGATCTGGGCGTGTGGTTCCGGAATCACAAGAAATGATCGTCAAGAGCCATGAAGCCGACCGCTATGCCGCCAATCCGCCCAAGGGATTGATGATGGCACTGGTCTATGGCCCCGATGCGGGCCTGGTGCAGGAACGCGCCGAAAAGCTGCTGAAAAGTGTGGTGCCGGATCTTACCGATCCGTTCAATGTGTCGGACCTGAATGAAGATACATTGCTGGCTGATCCGGCGCGGTTGGCGGACGAGGCGGCCGCCATCTCCATGATGGGTGGCCGGCGGGTGGTGCGGGTGCGGGGCGCCGGCAACGACCTGGCCGATCTGCTGGACTCGTTCCTGGACGATCCGAAAGGCGACGCCTTGGTGGTGATCGAAGCCGGCGACCTGGCCAAGTCTTCGGCTTTGCGCAAGCTGTTCGACGGCCACAAAAGCGCGGCCGCCATCCAATGCTATCCGGATTCCCTGCGCGATCTCTCCGATGTGCTGCGCGATGCCTTGCGCGCCGAAGGCATTTCGATCGAGCCCGAGGCCTTGGAAGATGCCGTGTCGCGGCTGGGCTCCGACCGCGGTGTCACAAGGCGGGAGATTGAAAAGCTGGCTCTCTATATGCACGGCCACAAGCAGGTGGGCCTGGAAGATGTCCGCGCCGTGATGGGCGACGAGGCGGAGGCGCGCAGCGAAAGCGCCTGCGATGCGGCCGGCAGCGGCGATCTGGCGCGGCTGGACCTGGAATTGGAGCGGCTATGGGCGGCGGATACCCAGCCGGCGCAGATCCTGCGCAGCGCCATGGGGCATTTCCAGAAGCTTTTGCAGGCGCGCGAAAGTGCGGCCCGGGGTGAGAGTATCGATAATGTGATGAAACGATTGAGACCGCCGGTGCATTTTTCCCGTTCTACAAGCTTCAAGAACCAGGCCCAGCGCTGGTCCGGCGACCGGCTCGGCGAGGCATTGGACATGCTGCTGGAGGCGGAAAGCCTGACCCGCACCACCGGCGTGCCGGCGGAAGCGGTGACGGGCCGCGCCCTGATGAACATCGCCGCCATGGCAAAAGGCAGAATGTGATGCTCAAGGTCCGTGTCATTCCGTGCCTGGACGTGAAGGACGGCCGCGTGGTCAAAGGCGTGAACTTCGAGGGCCTGCGCGATGCCGGCGATCCGGTCGAACAGGCGATCATCTATGACAAGGCCGGCGCGGATGAGCTGTGCTTTCTGGATATCACGGCGTCCCACGAAAATCGCGGCACTTTGCTGGATGTGGTGCGCCGCACGGCGGAAGTCTGTTTCATGCCGCTGACCGTGGGCGGCGGGGTGCGCACTTTGGAGGATATCCGCGCCTTGCTGCTGGCCGGCGCCGACAAGGTCTCGATCAACACCGCTGCCGTCAGCCGCCCGGAATTTGTCAAGGAAGCGGCGGAGAAATTCGGCAGTCAATGCATCGTCGCCGCCATCGATGCCAAGAAGGGTGAAAAAGGAAATTATGAGATCTTTACCCATGGCGGGCGCAAAGCCACCGGCATCGACGCCGTGGAACATGCCAAAAAGCTGGTCGGCTTTGGCGCGGGCGAAATCCTGCTCACCTCCATGGACCGCGATGGCGTGAAATCCGGCTATGACCTGGAACTGACCCGCGCCGTCTCGGACGCGGTGGAAGTGCCGGTGATCGCATCCGGCGGCGTGGGCAATGCCCAAGATCTGGTGGATGGCGTGACCAAAGGCCATGCCAGTGCGGTTCTGGCGGCGTCGATCTTCCATTTTGGCGAAGTCAGTATTGCAGAAGCGAAGTCCGCGCTCGCTGCGGCGGGACTTCCCACAAGGCCGGTGTCGGAACACGATTGAATGCGACG
>DATBCP010000371.1:0-5384 GCA_036270435.1 Rhizomicrobium sp.
GGCTATAAGAACCGCAGCATCCTTGTGACTCTGTTTTATGGTTGCCGCCGCGCCGACGCCAAGCCGCTATGACTGATGGGCTGGACATGCGCCGCCTGCTATCGCCCCTCGGCGCGGAGCGGTTCTTCGCTGAGCACTGGCAGACGCGCATGGCGCTGTTGCCGCTGGCGGCGGACGATCTGGCGTTCATCCGCGCAACCGTCGACTCGCTCGATCCGGCGCGGCTGGCGAGCGCGGCGCGGGAAGGGGCTCAGGCCTGGGTGGCCAATGATTTCGTTGCACACAGCGTCTTTCCGATCAATCCGCAGAACGCGGTGCAATTCCGCGACATCGGCGCCACACTTTATTTCGTCAACGTGCCCTTGCCCGCGCTGACCGACAGCCTGGCGGACTTCCTCGGCGCGCCGCGCCGGAAAGTGATCGCCAGCCTGTTCTTCACCCCTTCTGGGGGCGGCGCGGTGCCGCATTTCGACAAGAACGAGAATTTCACTTTCCAGCTCACCGGTGCCAAGCGCTGGCAGGTGGGCGAGGCGCCGATGGTGCCTGCCGCGCCCGACGGCTATACGCTCGGTTCGTCCGTCATCACGCCCGCGCTCGCGCCGTTGCTGGCCGAGGCGCAGCGGCCGCCGGAGCGGACGGTAGATCTAAAACCCGGCACGTTGCTTTATGTACCGCGCGGCACGGTGCACCACACCGGGGCGGGAGAGCCGAGCTGGTCGCTCAATCTCTCCTACTCACCGTCCATGTGGCTGGACTTGCTGCGGGTGGGACTGCGGGAGCGGCTGGCGGCTTCGCCGCGCTGGCGCGGCATCGTAACCGGCGCGGGCGGCGATCCCGCCGCGCGGGACGCCAACCGCCTGCCTGAACTGCTGGCGGAGTTGCGCGCGCTACTGGCCGATCCGGAGGAAGCCGAGGCGCTTGCCCGCGCATTTCTCGACCGGCCGGATGGTTGAGACAATGCGGCTGCTGATGAGAATCGTTCTCCCCGCCGCGACGGCAAATTCCGTGCTGGCCGCGCAGGATTTTGAACCACAATGGCGGGCCCTGCTCCAGCGCATCGGTGCGCTGGCCTCCTATCCGAAAGAGCAGGGGCGCATCCAGCATGTGCTGCTCGAGGCCGAGCCGAGTCAGATCACGCCCATCGCCGAAGCGGTGTTCCGCCTTGTGGGCGTCAAGCCGGAATTCCTGCCCGAGATCGTGCCGCCGCCCTATTACGGCTGGAGGGCCTACTAGAAGGGCGGCACCTGTGTCCTGTGAACGGTTCGCACCTTAAACCCGGTGTTTGTAGACCACATAGTTGAGTTCCTTGCCGGGAACGGCATCGAAATGATGCGGCGTGCCCGAAGGGATCAGCACAAAGTCCCCTGGATGGACATGTATTGTCTTCGCGCCGTTCTGCTGGTGGCCGCGGAATTCACCCGGTGCGATCTCCTTGCGGTCGGTGATCGTGCCGCCATAGGTCAGGATACCTTCGCCCGACAGCACCGTGGTCTGGTCGATCCAGTGGGTATGCTGCTCGACATAATTGCCGTGATCCAATCGCTTCACGAACTCCACGAAGAAATATTCATGATCGTCCATGAAGGCGGACGCATAGACCTCATTGGGCCAGGGCTTCATCAAGCGCTTGGCGATCTCGTCATGCGGAACGAACTTGAAGGATTCATCGGGGGTGCTGCGCAGTGTCGTTTGCCCCAGGGCTGGCAGGATCATGAAAGGCGTGGCAAGAGCGAGGAGTTTCAAGCGCATGGCGTTTCCTTTCTTTTCGGTTGCGCGGGGTATTCCGCGAAAGTTAAAGACCGGACTCTTTGGCGACAGAGGAAACTGTCCCGGATGCAGCTGGCAAAGAAGGACAATGGCGGAGGAAGGAAAGCTCTCTCCCCGACGGCTGTTTTAATCCCAGTTCAGAGTCCTTGAAACCGGGGCCGGTACGGGCATCCCGTCTGTGTCGTCTCTGTGCACCCCTGGGTGCCAAAACCGAACGGTGTCGCCTGGCAAAGACACAAGGGCAGGACGGTTGAGGGGTGTTTACCAACAATTCCCTGGTTTTCCCGGCTTGGCATGCCGCTTGCGAGGATGCGGACGAAACAACGAAAGGTCTCACCGTGAAACAGTCCATCCTCTCCTTCATCCGTGACGAATCGGGTGCTGCCGCGGCCGAGTACGCCTTGATCCTGGCTATCGTCGGTGCCGGCATTGCCGTTGCCGCCGGCCATCTGGGCACCGCCATTTCGACGGCGATCAACAACGCCCAGAGCCAGATCTAAACAGTTCCACCTTCCATCCTGGTCTTTCGAAGGGACTGGGGCGGGCTTGAAATCATCCACTGCAACCAAAAAGGGGTTTTGACATGCGTAATTTCATCGAGTCCTTCATCCGTGACGAATCGGGCGCTGCCGCGGCCGAATATGCGTTGATCCTGGCCATCGTCGGTGCCGGCATTGCCGTTGCCGCCGCTCACCTGGGCACCGCCATTTCGACGGCGATCAACACCGCCCAGGGCCAGATCTAAACCATCCTGTCTTCCGTACCGGTCCTTCGAAGGGTTCGGCGCGGGAACATCATCTGCAACAATGGGGTATCACATGCGCGACTTCCTGAAGTCCTTCATCCGTGACGAGTCGGGCGCTGCCGCGGCCGAATATGCGTTGATCCTGGCCATCGTCGGTGCGGGCATTGCCGTCGCCGCCGCCAACCTGGGCACCGCCATTTCGACGGCGATCAACACCGCCCAGGGCCAGATCTAAGACGGCAAGCGGATTGGTGCACCTGATGTGCGCCAATCCCCTTCCAGTACCGACGTTTTTCACCGGCCCTTTGCGGGTCACTGGAAACGATCCCTGGAAATGAACTCCAGGATCATTTCAGTGACCTGCGGCCAGCCCGTCATCTCCCGATACGCCGAACCTGGCGCAGGGCCCTGGACCTAGCGATCCAGAGCAATTTTCTCTAGGGTCTCGACACGGTTTTTGCCGTCCAGCACAATCCCGCTCAGGCAGACAGGGTGGGACAGCCCGGCCATCAGCACGGCTTTGGGGGACGGCAATGACAAATCACCTCGCAAAAAAGTCGTTCCTATGGGGGCTGAGCGGCCTCGCCTGGGCGGCCGCTGCGGCCGGGCAGCCCGTTTCCCCTGCCACAGAGTGGAAAGATTGGGGCGGCAACAGCGCCCGCATGCATTATTCCACGCTGGACCAGATCACCGCGACGAATGTTTCCAGTCTGAAGCCGGTATGGGTTTGGGATAGCGGCCATTTCGGGCGGTCCTGGGAGATCACGCCGCTCCTGATCGGCGGCCTTCTATATCTATCCGACAACCAAAGCGGGGACATCGTCGCGCTGGAGCCCGAAACCGGAAAGCAGGCCTGGCGGACCAAAGCACCTGTGCCGGTGGGAAAGCTGGACCGGCGCGGCCTTGCCTATTGGAGCGGTGACGGCACGATGAAGCCCCGGATCGTGGCGGTCTGGGGTCATGTGATGTTCGGCTTCGACCTCAAGACCGGTACCCTGTCGGCGGACTGGCCAGCCACCGGCTTGGACATCGGCCTGCCCAATCCCGCCGCAGGCGGAAGGATCGGCGGCGGCGTCATGGCCTCGTCGCCGCCCATCATCTACAAGAATCTGATCATCACCACGGCGGCGACCGGTTTTCTGCCGCCGCCGGCACAGCCCGCCGATCCCCATGCCAATGACTTGCGGACGGGCAAGCTGGTCTGGACGGCGCGGTTGATCCCCGGCGCCGGTGAAGCCGGCGGCGACTCCTGGGGACCGGATACGCAACAGGTTGTCGGCAGCGGCGCCTGGGGGATCCTGGGGCTCGATGAAGCCAGCGGGACGGTCTATGTCCCCACGGACTCCGGCAGTCCCGATTATGTCGGCATCTGGCGGCCCGGCGACAATGCCGGTTCCGGTGAGACCGTGGCCCTGAATGCCGAGACGGGCAAAGTCAAATGGCGCTTCCAGAACCTTCACCACGATATCTTCGACCTGGATACCAATGCCGCTCCGGTTCCGGTGGAGATCACCAAGGACGGAAAAAGAATGAAGGTGGTCGTGCAGGTCACCAAGCAGGCGATGATCTGGATCCTGGACGCCGCGACCGGCAAGCCCATCCATCCTTATGAAGAACGTGGCGTGGCGCAGAGCCGGGTGCTGGGCGAAAAATCCTCGCAGACCCAGCCCTTCACCATCAAGCCGCCGCCATTGATGCCGGCAACCGTTCACCGCGACCATCTCAGCCAGTTGTCCGCCCAGGCCAATGCCGAATGCCTGGCCCTGTGGGACGAGCGCAAGCTCCAGGATGTAGGGCCATTCTCGGTGCCCGTGCCGGACGGCGCCTGGGGACTCAATAGCATTGGCGCCATAGGCGGCGTCGATTGGGGCGGTGTTTCGGTCGATCCGGAGCGCGGCTATGCCATCGCCAATCTCGCCAACATGCCCACCATGATCACCGTGACCCCGACCACCGAGGGGGTCAAAGGCAATGGCGGCCTGCGCTCGGCCACCGGCAATGTCCGTTTTTCCGACAATGGCGGCAGAAGCTGCAATGGCGGCCGCCAAGGCGAGCTGGTTGCCGTCAATCTCGCTTCCGGCGACGTGGAATGGCGGGTGCCGTTGGGTTCGCTGGAAGATGAGGTTGGCGAAGGTGCCAAGGATATGGGCGCTGCCAGCATCGGTCCCACTCTGGTGACGCGCGGCGGCATCGTCTTCGCCAACGCCACGGACGGCCGCTTCCACGCCTATGACTTGCGCAGGGGCAGGCTGTTGTGGGAGATGAAAATGCCGGCCTCCGCCAATGCCGGCCCGATGACCTATCTGGGCAAAGATGGCCGCCAGTATGTGGTGGTGGCAGCCGGCGGGCCGGGCAATGCGCGGCGTCCGTCGCAGCGGGAAAATCTTCTCTATCGCCAGACGCTGGTGGCTTTCGCGCTGCCACGGCCGGGCGAGAAGATTGCGGATATGGTGGCCGCCTATCCGCCATACAGCCTGAAGCCGGGCGAAAGCATGGCGATGGATGGATCGGGTGGTGCCACCCTGGTTCCCGCGCCTTCCCCTAGCGCCAAACAGTGATCGCCTAGCTTTTGGGGAACAGTTTTTCCAGATCTGTCAGCTCGCTATCTTCATCATAGATAAGCTGCGCGCGCCGGGTTTTGAGATTGATCAGTACAAAGCCGTTTTCGGCGGCCTTGAGCTGAAAATCCTCCAGCCTGGCATTCTTATCCCAGACCTTTGCTGCGCGAATGCGGGCGGTGATCTCTTCATCGATGTCCATGGTGTGCCGTTAACAAAAGATACTGGCAGAAGGAAACGCCGGGGCGGTCAACTCGATCCAGCAGCCGTGGTTGCCTCCATGAGAGAGATTGGCTGTGTTGCCGTCGCGCTGC
>DATBCP010000372.1:0-7297 GCA_036270435.1 Rhizomicrobium sp.
GCCCTGCCGCTGAAACAGGTGGCGGCACCGGCAACATCCGCGGCCCAATCGCAGCCGGCCGCACCGGCCCGCATGGGTATGCACGTGGATATAACGGTTTAGGCAAATTGGTGGAATTGCAGGGAGCTTGTTGTAGGCACAAGCCCTTCGCTTATGCTCCGGGCGTTCGGCGCTCAAATCGGTTCCCCGGACCGATTTGCCGCTTCGCGGACGCGCCTCACGCCACTGGACCTGCTCACGGTCGCCACTACGCTGTCGCTAGGCGACCGCGCGCCGCTCCTCACCCAATCTTCCGTCTACGCACATTCCGGCGAACGGGCTTTGCCGCATCGCCATTCATCAGTTCCGCGGCTTGGGCGATCTGGGTCAAGGCCTTGACGAACTTCAGGCGGTCCGGCTGGGGCAGGGCCTCCAGCAGGGCGCGCTCGGCCCGGTCCGCGGCATTGCGCGCGCTTCTCAGCGCTTTGCGGCCGGACGGGCTGATGGCGACGGCATTGGCGCGCGCGTCTTCCTCGGTGCGTTCCCGCGACAACAGGCCCTTCTCCAACATCCGGCGCACCATCTCGGCGAGGGTGGAGCGATCGATGCCGGTAATTTCCACCAGCGCCGTCTGGCTGACACCGTCATTCTGCTCCAAGGCGCAGAGCAGCGTGAATTGCTGCTTGGTCAATTCCTTGCCGCCGGCTTCACGTGCATACAGGTCGCCATAGAATTGCTGGCAACGGCGGATCAGGTGAGAGGGCGCTTCGGAAAGGTCAAAACCATTCCCTGGCCTGCGCTGCCCCTTCATCATCCATGACCCCTTGCTTATTGCCGCTCTCAAACCGGTCGCGCGGCCTTCGATCATGCCCCTTAATCGGGTTTCTGAAAAGGCGCTCAATACCGGAAGTCGAAGTTAAAACGGTTTTGCGCACAGAAGTCCATGCGCAAATTTTTACCATCTCATCTTTGCAAAATCAGCACGCTGTGATCCGTGACCGTCTCTCATGCAGGGACGGTCCATAGTCCTTCAGCCACAATGCTTTGTATGGCGCAGGCCGCGGCGCACCAACGGCCTGCGAAACCTTCCCGCGATTTTGGGAAGACAGGCGCACGCGGCATCATGCCGCCCGCGCATCAATCTTGCGCACTCTTGCCGTCGCCGACGTCGCCATGGACCTGATGCTTTATCAATAGCGGGGTCTGTGCGAGCGCGAAGAGAAAGATCAGGGGGATGATGCCCCAGACCTTGAACGAAACCCAGGTCTCGGTGGAGGTCGCACGCCATACCGTTTCATTGATCGCCGCCAGGCCAGGAAGAAAATTCCCCAGCGCACGGTCAATTTCTTCCACCCGGTTTCGTTCAGTTCGAAAGCCTGCGCAAAGACATATTTGATGAAAAGGCGGTTGACGCTGAGGCCGCCCAACAGCACGGCGCCGAAAAAGCCGTAAAGCACCGTCGGCTTCATCTTGATAAAAATCTCGTTCTTCAAATAGAGCGTCAGCCCGCCGAAGATCAGCACCAGCACCGCGGTGAACAACGGCATGGGCGAAACCCTCTTTTCGATCAGATAGCCGACCGCCAAGGCCAGCAGCACCGCCGCCATGAAGGCGGCGGTGGCGCCGAAAATTCCCAGATACTTGAAGGCGGCAAAGAAGATCAGCAACGGGCCCAGGTCCAGCGCCAGCCGTCGGATTTGGGGATTCATGACGCGTCCGCTCCTACCAGGGCCTTGGCGAAATCGGCGGCCACAAAGGGCTGCAGATCGTCCTCGCCTTCGCCTATGCCAATATAATGGACAGGCAGTCCAAAGCGCCCCGCCAACGCCACCAGGATGCCGCCCTTGGCCGTGCCGTCCAGCTTGGTCATCACCAGCCCGGTCACCGGCACCGATTGGGAGAAGACTTCGACCTGGCTTATGGCGTTCTGGCCGGTGGTGGCATCCAGCACCAGCAGCACGGCATGGGGGGCGGAGGCATCCAGCTTCTTGAGCACCCGGGCAATTTTCTCCAGCTCCGCCATGAGACCGGCCTTGTTCTGCAGCCGGCCGGCCGTGTCGATCAAAAGTATGTCGCTGCCATGGAGGCGGGCCTTCTCCAGTGCATCGAAGGCCAGGCCTGCGGCGTCACCGCCCGTTTTGGTGGCGACGAACTGGGCTTTGGCCCGGTCCGCCCATACCCGGAGCTGTTCTATGGCGGCGGCACGGAAGGTGTCGCCGGCCGCGATCGTGACCTTTGCTCCTTCTTCGCGCAGCCGCTTGGCCATCTTGCCGATGGTGGTGGTCTTGCCGGTACCATTGACGCCCGCGACCAGGATGACGAAAGGCTTTTTCGCTTCATCCATGGTGAGCGGCTTCTGGACCGGCGCGAGCAGGGCGGCGATTTCGCTTGCCAGCACGGCCTTGAGTTCGCGCCCCGAAATCTCCGCGTCATAGCGGTTCTTGGCAACCGCCTTCGCCAGCTTCGCGGCTTGGCTCGCACCCATATCGGCGCGGATCAAGGCCTCTTCCAATTCCGCGATGGTCTCCGCATCCAGTTTCTTTTTGGTCAGGATCTCGCCCAAGCCCGTCTTGGCCAGGCCGGACTTCAAGCGGTCGAAGAAGGTGGGGGGCGGCGGCGCTTCGCCAAATGTTCTCATGCCAAACGTCTCAAACCGCTGTCCCTGTCAGATGCTCGCCATGGCGGCCGCTGATGGCGATGGCCAGGAAAGTCCCATGAGTCACGTCGCCGATTTCCACCGGTGTGAAGCAGGGGGTGCGGCCGATGCCGCCCCTCTCCGCCAGTACCATGTGCCGCGATCCTTTCATGCCGTCCAGCCGTGCGTGAAGCGCGGCCCCGCTTTTTTGCCGCAGCCGCGCGGCCCGGTCCTTGATGGTTGCCCGCGATACCTGCGGCATTTTGGCGGCGGGCGTTCCCCGCCGGGGGGAATAGGGAAAGACGTGAAGCCGGGCGAAGCCGGCATCGTCCACCAGCTTGAGGCTGTTTTCGAACATCGCCTCGCTTTCGGTGGGAAAGCCCGCAATCAGGTCGGCGGCAAAGGCGCTCTCGGGCCGCAGGTGCCGCACCTTTTGACAGAAATCGATGACATCGGCGCGGCTGTGGCGGCGCTTCATGCGCTTGAGGATCAGGTCGTCGCCCGACTGGGCCGAAAGATGAAAATGCGGCATCAGCCTTTCCTCTTCCGCGATGGCACGCATCAGCACCGGGCCGGCTTCGATGGCATCGATGGAGGATAACCGCAGCCGTTTCAATTCGGGCACGTGCTTGAGGATTTTTTGCACCAGCCCGCCCAGCGACGGGCTACCCGGCAGGTCGGCGCCATAGGAGGTCAGGTCAACGCCGGTCAGCACGATCTCGGGAAAGCCTTTCTCCACAAGACGGCGGGCTTGCATCACCACGGCACCCATGGGCACGCTGCGGCTGTTGCCCCGGCCAAAGGGGATGATGCAAAAGGTGCAACGGTGATCGCAACCATTCTGCACCTGCAGGAAAGCGCGCGTCTTGCCATCGAAATGGTCCACCATCTGCGGCGCGGTCTCGGCGACGCCCATGATGTCGTTGACGCGGATCTTCTCGGCTGACCCGATGCCGAAATCGGCATAGGCGTCGGATGTCAGCTTTTCCTGGTTGCCGAACACGGCATCCACTTCCGGCATGGCGGCGAAAGTACCCGGCTCGACCTGCGCCGCGCAGCCGGTGACGATAATGCGCCGCGATGGGTTTTCGCGCTTGAATTTGCGGATCGCCTGGCGTGACTGGCGCACCGCTTCCTCGGTCACCGCGCAGCTGTTGACGATCAGCGTATCGCGCAATTGCGCCTCGCCGGCGCGCGAGCGGATCGCCTCGCTCTCATAGGCGTTGAGACGGCAGCCGAAGGTCACGACTTCAACAGTCATCGATCACAGCCTGTCCAATTCCAGGCGGCCGCGGAACGGCATGGCAGTCGGGCCGGTCATCAGCACATGGCCATCTTCCTCGCGCCATTCGATGGTCAGCGAGCCGCCGTCCAGCAAAAGCTCGACTTTGCGCGCCACAAGGCCCCGCCGGATGGCTGCGACCGCGGTGGCGCAGGCGCCGGTGCCGCAGGCCAAGGTTACGCCCACACCACGTTCCCAGACCCGCATGCGGATGCGGTTCCTGTCCAACACCTGGGCAAATTCCACATTGGTGCGCTTGGGGAAAAAAGGCAGGGTCTCGATCTTGGGACCCAACTGCGTCAGCGGGGCCTTTTCCGCATCGGGCACGAACAGCACGCAATGGGGATTGCCCATGGAAAGGACGCTGACCGGAAGGCTGGCGCCGCCGACATCCAGCGGGAAATTCATGGTATCGACGTCCTTGGCCACGGGCACCTGCTGCCAGTCCAGCCGGGGCGGGCCCATATCCACCATCACCGATCCTTTGCCGGCGTCCGTGCAGGCCAGCATGCCGCCCTTGGTGGAAAGCTTGACGCGCGCCAAGCCGCGCTCGTCCATCAACAGGCGCGCGACGCAGCGTGTGGCGTTGAAACAGGATTCCGATTCCGAGCCATCGGCATTGTAAAACAGCACGCTGGCATCGGCCTGGGCGCCGCCGGGACGGATCGCCACCACCGTGTCGCAGCCTACCCCGAAGTGCCGGTCGGCGATGGTCTTGACCAAAGCGGGCGTGAGATTGATCGCGGTGTCGCGCGCATCGAACACCACGAAATCGTTGCCCAGGCCGTGCATTTTCACAAAGGCGGTCATGGAGGGGCGTTATAGTCGGCAAAGGCGGGTTTTTCCATTGCCATGGGATGCGAAAATTTCCATCCTGCCGAGAGATTTTCCTGGACCGCCTCATGCGCATGAAGCTTTCCGCCCTGCTGTTCGCCCCATTGCTGAGTTATGTCCTTGCCTCAGGAGCCCTTGCCGTGCCCGCATCCCAATCCGATCCCTATGCCTGGCTGGAAGATGTGCATGGCGAAAAGCCGCTCAGCTGGGTGAAGGAACAAAATGCCGTCTCGCTGGGGCGGCTGAAGACCGATCCGCGCTACCAGAAAGATTACGATTCCATCCTGGAAGTGCTGGATGCCACCGACCGCATCCCCATGGGCTCCCTGTCCCACGGCTTTGTCTATAATTTGTGGCAGGACGCTGCCAATCCCAAGGGGCTTTGGCGCCGTACCACCATCGCCGATTACCAGAACGCCCAACCCCGCTGGGAGGTTCTGCTGGATGTCGACGCGCTGGCAAAGACCGAGAAGGAAAATTGGGTCTTCAAAGGTGCGCAATGTTCGCCCGGCGAAGTGCGCTGCCTGATCCGGCTGTCGCGTGGCGGCGGCGATGCGGTGGTGATCCGCGAATATGACCTGAAGGCCAAAACTCTCGCCTCGGACGGTTTTACCATGCCGGAGGCCAAAACCGATGCCAGCTATCTGGACGATGACACGGTGCTGTTCGCCACCGCCAAGGACGGTGAGACCAGGTCCGGCTATGCCCGTATCGTCAAGCAATGGAAGCGCGGCGCGCCCGTTTCCGCCGCCGCGACGCTCTATGAAGGCGAAACCGGCGATGTCGCCTCGTCGCCTGCCACGTTTCACACCAGAGAGGGCAATGCCGGCCTGGTGATCCGCGCGGTGAGCTTTTTCGAAGCCGATTATTTCGCGCTGGAAGACGGGGTGGCGAGGAAATTGCCGTTGCCGCGTTCCGCCGACATGAAAGGCCTGTTTGACGGCGCCTGGATCGCGAGTTTGCGCCAGCCTTACACCGCGGACGGAGTCGATCTGCCCAAGGGCGCGCTGGTGGCGTTTCGCAACGGCGCCAAGCCCCAAATCATCTTCGCGCCCGGGCCGCGCCAATCCATCGACAGTGTGGGGATCGGCCGCGACAAGATTTATGTCGTCATCACCGACAATGTCATCGGCGCGGTGCATGTCTTCACGCGGGCCGGCGACAGCTGGTCGGACAAGGTTCTTGCCCTGCCGGGGCAGGGCTCGGCCGACATCGTTTCCGCCAATGATTTCGGACCGGAAGCGATGTTCAGCTTCCAGAATTATCTCACCCCCACCACGCTCTATTTCGACGCCGGTCATGACGCACCGCATGCCATCAAGTCGCTGCCGGCGCGATTTGACTCATCCAACCTCACGACCGAGCAATTCGAAGCGACTTCCAGGGACGGCACCAAGATTCCTTACTTCGTTACCCGGCCCAAAAGCTTGAACGGCCCGGCGCCCGCCATCCTGTATGGCTATGGCGGCTTCGAAGTGTCGCTGACGCCGTCCTACAGCGCCAATTTCGGGCGGCTATGGCTCAGCCATGGCGGCCTCTATGTGGTGGCCAATATCCGCGGCGGCGGCGAGTTCGGGCCCGCCTGGCATGATGCAGCGCTCAAGACCAAGCGCCAGCATGCCTATGACGATTTCGAGGCGGTGGCGGCCGATCTGGTGCGGCGGGGGCTCACCACGCCCAAGCAGCTCGGCATCATGGGCGGGTCCAATGGCGGGCTGTTGGTCTCCACCGTGATGGTGCAAAAGCCCGAGCTGTTCGGCGCCGTGGTCTGCCAGGTGCCGCTGATCGACATGATCGCCTATAGCCATATCGGCGCGGGCGCGAGCTGGATCGGGGAATATGGCGATCCGGCCAATCCGCGGGAACGCGACTATATCCTCACCTACTCGCCGTACCAGAATGTGAAGGCGGGGGGGAAATATCCGCCGGTCTTCTTTGTCACCGCCACCAGCGATGACCGTGTCACGCCGGTGCATGCGCGCAAGATGGCGGCCAAGATGATGGCCCAAGGCCATCAAGTTCTATTCTATGAGAATACCGATGGCGGCCATGCGGCAGCGGCCGATCACCGCCAGGCGGCCGAGATGTGGGCGCTATCTTTCGTTTATCTCGCGGAAAAACTCGGGCTGGCGCGCTGACGCGCGAGGGCCGCAAAGAAAAAGCCCGCAGTTACGCGGGCTGTTTCCTAGCGTCCTTTGGCCACCCGCGGCTTGGGCGCGGGCGCTGGCGCTTCTTTGGGCTTGGCCGCCTTGGCGCTTTTCGTCATGGCTTCGCGGTTCTTGACGGCCGCGGCCGACATGTCGGGCAATTTGGGCATGGGGGGGAACTTTCAAATGGAGCAAAGACTGACCCACCCTAAGGCTCCGCCAGCCGTCAGTAAACGGAGCATATTGCCTCCCCAGCTATGATGCTGCGCTGCGGTATGGCAAAACCGCCTCAAGGACAGCAGGTTGCAACCTTGCCGCTCGCTCGCGCTCGCGGCGCGCCGAAGAAGCGCGCCGCGTCCATACCCTGCCGCTATGGACCGTTCGGCACTCAAATCGATCGTCGCACGACGCTGCCGCTAG
>DATBCP010000373.1:0-3395 GCA_036270435.1 Rhizomicrobium sp.
GACGCCACGCCCGGATTGAAGGCGTTGCTGGCGCGCGCGGCGCAGGCCGGCAGCTTCACCGAAACCCAGGCACGGTTGGCCGATCTGCAGGGGGCGACCCGCGCAATCTTCAATCGCCTGCTGGCCAATTAAACTCTCCATCGCCGGCCAGCGACCCCGCACCTATTGCGGGTGGTTTGTAGCGACAGCGTACAAACGAGCCGGCCATCCAGGGAAGAGCGATTCAATCTGACCTTAACTTGCTCTAGGTATTGGATGGCAACCCCATTATGTGCTCCGGCGGAAAGACCAGATGCACGGGCCCGGCGGGGGGCGCGCTGCTGCTCACCGCAACCGGCTCGCTACGCCCCGCGAGCTCGATATGGAAGTGGCTGCGTTCGCCCAGGAAGGTCGCAGCGGCGATATCGCCCGCGATACTGCCAGCGATTCCGTCAGCGGCGAATTGGACATGTTCGGGCCGGATGGCCAGGAGGATATGGTCGTCCTGCTTGATGCCGGTGGCAAGATTGGCGCGCGGCAAATGGAGGATGCCAAGCAGGCCGGCATTGACGGTGACGGTCTCGCTGCCGATCTCCCGCACGGTGGCATGGAAGAAATTGATTTCACCGATGAAATCCGCCACGGCCCGGCTATTTGGCCGCTCATACAATTCGCGCGGACTGGCGACCTGCAGAATCCTGCCATGCTCCATCACCGCCACCCGGTCGGACAGCGACAGGGCTTCTTCCTGGTCGTGGGTCACCAGCACGAAGGTGATGCCCACCTTGCGCTGAAGCGCGCGCAGCTCAATCTGCATCGCCTCGCGCAAGCGTTTGTCCAACGCCCCCAGCGGCTCGTCCAGCAACAGGATCTTGGGTTCGCGCACCAAGGCGCGGGCCAGCGCCACCCGCTGGCGCTGGCCGCCCGACAGTTGATCGGCAGCGCGGCTGCCCAACCCTTCCAGCCGCACCGTCGCCAGCATGGCTTCGACTTTTGCGCGCAGTGTTTCCTTGGGCAGCTTCAGCCTGCGCAATCCATAGGCGATGTTGTCGAACACATTGAGGTGAGGGAAGATCGCATAGGACTGGAACACCATGTTGGTGGGACGCTGGTGGGGCGGCACGCTGTTCATCACCTCGCCGTCGATCGCGATGGTGCCGCTGTCCGGCGTCTCAAAGCCCGCGATCATCCGCAGCAGGGTGGTCTTGCCGCATCCGGACGGTCCCAGCAGTGAAAAGAGTTCGCCACGCGGCACGGTAAGGCTGACCTGGTTTACCACCGGCGGACCGCCGAAGCTTTTGCTGACCCGGGATATGGCGAGAAAACGCATGCAGGACCTCAAGCGCCCACCATGGGCTTTTTGACTCCCAGATTGCGGACATGTTCGGCCAGGACCACCAGCCCCACCGAAGCGGTCAGGATCAGGGCGCCCAGCGCCAGCACCATGGGCAGGCGTTCGGGGAAGCGCAATTGTCCCCAGATATAGATCGGCAGGGTGGCTTCGGTGCCGGACAGGAAATAGGCGATCAGGAATTCGTCGAAGGAGGTGATGAAGGTCAAAAGCAGGCTGGCGACAATGCCCGGCAGCATCAGGGGAAAGGTGACGCGCCAGAATGTCATCCAGCCGTCTTCGCCCAGATCGGCGCTGGCTTCCTCCAGATTGCGGTCGAAACCTTCGAAGCGCGCGATCAGCACGGTCAAGGCAAAGGGCACGCAGACCAGCATGTGTCCCAGTACCACCGCGGCCAAGGAGAGCGGCAGCCCCGCCGCGCCCAGCAGCAGAAGCAGCGAGATGCCCAGCACGATGTCGGGAATGAAAAGCGGAAGCGAGATGAAGCCCAGCGCCGCGCCGGCGCCTTTCAGCCGGTAATGCGTCATAGCTTTGGCGGCGGAGAGCCCCAGTATGGTGGAGACAAGGGCGGTGACCAGCCCCACTTTCAGGCTGTTGCCCAAAGCGTGTTGCATGGCGGTATCGCCGGCCAGGCTCATATACCAGCGGGTAGTAAAGCCGGTCAGCGGAAAGGCGATGAACTCGGAATCGTTGAAGGAAAACACCGGCAGCACCAGCACCGGCAGATAGAGGAAGGCCAGATAAGCGAAGGCGTAGAAGGATAGGGCGCGGTTCTTCATCGCACCGCTCTCGTCGCCGCCCGCGCACTGGCCACAAACAGGCCCGCGATCACGCCAACCATCGCCATGCTGACCAGGGACATGGCCGCGCCCAATGGCCAATTGCCCACGCCGTTGAACTGGGTTTCGATCACATTGGCGATCATGGTGCCTTTGGTCCCGCCCACCAGCTGAGGCGTGACAAAATCTCCGGTGGTCGGCACGAAAATCAGGATGGCGGCGCCGATCACGCCCGGCATGGAGAGCGGAAGGGTCACGCGCAGGAAGCGCCGCAAGGCGCTGTCGCCCAGGTCGCTGGCGGCTTCCAGCAGCGAGCGGTCGATCTTTTCCAGGCTGACATAGATGGGCAGGATGGCGAAGGCTGCCCAGGCATGGGCCAGGGTCACCACCACGGCAAAGGGATTGTAGAGAAGGAATTCCAGCGGCTGGCCGATCAGATGCAGCCGCATCAGTCCGGAATTGATCACGCCATTGAAGCCCAGGATGATTTTCCAGGCGAAGACGCGCAGCAGATACGATGTCCAGAAGGGGATGGTCAGCGCCACCAGCCAGAGGAATTTGTGGCGGGCATGGAAGGCCACGAAATAGGCCATCGGATAGGCCATGGCGACCGTCGCCCCGGTGACGGCGCCGGAGATCAGAACGGAACGCAGGAACAGGTTGCGGTAACTGGCGCGACCCAGCACCTCGCCGTATTGGGCAAGGGTCCAGCCTTGCGAAAAAGAGATCCCGGTCTGGCTTTTCAGGCTGGTGATCGCCAGCAGCAAAAGGGGCGCGGCCAGCCCCAGCCCCATGACGGCCAGCGTGGGAGCAAGAAGGCCATAGCCTTCGCGCCAGTTCCGCCCAGGACTCACCGCCATGCCCCTCTTAGCCGAAACGATTGTTGGGAAATCGCATACCTTGGTGCAACCGAAACCTCGGGAATTGCTGCTTGAATCCGCGCGCCGAAAAGGCCATAACCCGCCGTCTTGGAGTGCGGGCGTAGCTCAGGGGTAGAGCATAACCTTGCCAAGGTTAGGGTCGGGCGTTCGATTCGCCTCGCCCGCTCCAAGTTTATCAAATTAAAACAATAACTTATGGCGCACCAGCAAACCCGCTGGCAAGCGCGGTTTTGCAGCGGGTAACCCAGCGGGTAACCGATTGGGACCGCTTCCGCTACCCGCTGCGGCAGGGTCAATTGCCCACGGGAACCAGCTGGCATTTAGCCCTTGGACACCTCGGCGCGCGGTGTTGTCTGTATGTGCCCGCTCTGGCGGGCGCTTGCGGAATGGTCCGTGCGGCTTATG
>DATBCP010000374.1:0-2759 GCA_036270435.1 Rhizomicrobium sp.
CCGCCCGCAACGTCACCGAGAACAATGTCATCCAGGTGGACGGCAAACCGTTGGGCCAGCCCGAACCGGCGCGGCTGTGGCGCTATCACAAGCCCTCCGGCCTGGTCACCACCCACAAGGACGAGAAAGGCCGGCCTACCGTCTTCGCCAACCTGCCCAAGTCGCTGGGCCGGGTGGTGTCGGTGGGGCGGCTGGATTTCAATTCCGAAGGCCTGTTGCTGCTTACCAATGACGGAGAGATCGCGCGCCGGCTGGAAATCCCTGCCGCAGGCTGGACGCGAATCTATCGTGCCCGGCTGTTCGGCAAGGTGACCCAGGCCGAGTTGGACAGGCTGGCGACCGGTATCACCATCGATGGGGTGAAATACGGCCCCATCATTGCCGACCTGGAGCGCAGCAAGGGCATGTATAGCTGGGCCACCGTCAGCCTGAAGGAAGGCAAGAACCGCGAGATCAAGCGGGTGATGGAGCGGCTGGGGCTGAAGGTCGCGCGCCTGATCCGCACCGCCTATGGCCCCTTTCAGCTAGGCCAGTTGGCCGAGGGGCAGACCGAGGAAATTCCCGCCCGATTGTGGCGGGAAAAGCTGGGAATCGGCCGAAAAAAACGTGCTGACCGGGATAGTTGAAAGCTGCTAGAAGCCCGGCCGACAGACGAACGGTAGTTGGAGATTCGGGCCATGGGCAGCATGAAGGAAAAGCGGAAAAACCAGGTCCAGCCGCCCTATGCCGCCGAGACCAAGGATGTGCGCTTTGCCGGCACTTTCGAGGTGCTGGTGCCGGTCCCCCAGCGCAACAAGCCGCAGAAAGTGCCACTGCAGTTTCCCACCCTGTCGGCTGCCGAAAACTGGATCCACAGTCCCGAGGGCAAGGACATGATCGCGGACATCCTGGAAGACGCCCTAAAGAACTGACGGCGCGGGTTCCCCCGCAGGATGACTTGCATACTGTCCGGGGTGTAACTTTTCGCCGCTGCGCGCGAAACTTCACAGACGGAGCCGTGTTTGATCGCCCAAGAGGCGCAATACCGGGACTGGATGCTTGCCGCCCTGATGGGCGATGCGGCCGCCTACCGGATGTTGCTTTCGGGCCTGACCCGGCATCTGAGAAGCTATTTTGTGCGCCGGTTGGACAGCGGCGCGGCCGAGGATGCGGTGCAGGAGACTTTGATTGCCATTCACGCGCGGCGCGCGACCTATGATCCGTCCCTGCCCTTTACGGCCTGGGTCTATGGCATCGCCCGTTACAAGCTGATCGACGAGTTCCGGCGCGCCAAGCGGCGCCCCACCGTGCCGTTGGAAGACGCTGGCGAGTTGTTCGGCCATGACGAGACGCAGGAAGCCATCGCCAGGCGCGATGTGACCAAGCTTTTGAACAAGCTGCCGCCCGCCAAGCGCGAACTGGTCAAGGACATCAAGCTGGACGGCGTTTCGGTGGCGGAAGCCGCGCAGCGCACCGGCATGTCGGAGTCCGCCGTCAAGGTGAGCGTGCACCGCGCCATCAAATCCCTGAATGAAGAATTGAAGGACGAGGAAGTGAAAGAAGGGCCTGGCGATGCGGACCGATGAGCTGATCGCCCAGCTGTCGTCCGGGCTGGAGCCGGTGAAACGCGGCCAGGTGGCGCGATTGCTGCTTGGTGCCGTGGCGCTGGGCCTTGCGGGTTCCGTGGTGGTGATGCTGGGCATGCTGGGGCTGCGCCATGATTTCGCCCGCGCCATTGTCAGCTTCGGCATGTGGACCAAGCTGGTCTACACCTTTGCCATTGCGGCCTTCGGCTTCTGGCTGGTGGAACGGATGGGCAGGCCGGGCGCGGAAATGACCCGGCCGCTGCAGCTGCTGGCGTTGCCATTGTTGGCCATCCTGTTGTTGTCCGCACTGCAGATGAGCGCGCCCGGGGCCGACATGCCGGGAATGGTGCTGGGCCATTCTTCCCGCGTCTGCGCCGTATTGGTGACCATCACCGCCCTTCCCACTTTGGCCGCCACCTTCTGGGCGCTGCGCAAGCTCGCGCCCACGCGGCTGAGATGGGCGGGCGCCGGCGCCGGCCTGTTCGCGGGCGCCGCGGGGGCGTTCGTCTATTCCTTCCACTGCACCGAAGGCTCAGCCCCCTTCATCGCGATCTGGTACTCGCTGGGAATCGTGGTGACGACGTTGATCGGCGCCCTTTTGGGACCGAAGTTGCTCAGGTGGTAGTTCGCTCTCTTTCAGATATCGGCGCGAGGGATTTTGTGGCGTGAGCAGGGTGAGGTCCGGTTCGCGCTCGCGCGAATGAAATGGTCCAGTGGACCATTTCAAGGACCGAACGCGCGGAGCACAGGCGACGCGCCGGGCAACAGAACCCTATCGCGAGTTCACACGGCCGCTCGCTCAAGCTGGCTTAGCTTTTCTTAGCGAGTAAAACGAGCTTAGAAAAGCTTGCCCTATGCGAGCGGTAGCGAGCATGCGCGGCGTTGGCTTTGCTTTTCTTGGCGAGCACAGCGAGCTTAGAAAAGCTTGCCCGTGCCTAGCGACAGCGTAGTGGCACGAGCGAAGCGATGGCTGCGCCCTTCCGCACGGCCCTTCGCTGGCGCTGCGGGCGTTCGCCGGACAATCGCCTGTCGGCGATTGCTATTTCCGGCTCACCCACTGGACCTGCTCTCATGCTTCGCATGACGCGGCTCACCTCACGACGCATAAGACCCGCGCCCCTACGGCAAAATCCTGAACCGCCGCAGCACCACATAACCCACCAACACCAGCACCGCGCACAGACCCATTGCCGC
>DATBCP010000375.1:0-3286 GCA_036270435.1 Rhizomicrobium sp.
CATGGTGATGCCCCCGGCGTAGAGGGTCATGGCCACTTCCAGCCGGGAGGCGGGCTGGATCTGGGCTTCACCACCCGCGCCGCCCGCCGCCAGGGCCGGCGCCGCCCCACCGAGCAGGAAAACCAACAGGGAGGGGGCGACGGCTTTCATGGCTTTCCTTGGGACGGGCGGATGTAAGGTGCCTGTTTATATTGGCTCTTTTGGGGCCGCGGCAAACCAGGCTTTGTTCAGCTTTCCCTTGACCTAAAGTCCTGATTTGCCTATGAACCCCGCTCTTTTGCGGGACATCCCGCGCAAAAACCTATCGAATCATGAGAACCTGCCCATGTCGCGCCGCTGCGAATTGACCGGAAAAGGCACCCAGGTTGGCCACAATGTCAGCCATGCCAACAACAAGACCAAGCGGATCTATCGTCCGAACCTGCAGGTCATTGCGTTGGCCAGCGAGCTTCTGGGCAACAGTTACAAACTGCGCATTTCCATGAACGCCCTGCGTTCGGTGGACCGCAATGGCGGCCTGGACCCCTTCATCCTGAAGACCAAGGACAGTGTCCTGTCGCCCAAGGCGCTGCGCCTGAAGCGCGCGATTGCAAAGAAGGCCGCCGACAAGGCGGCCTGAGTGTCAAAAAAGTAGGCGACCGAAAAGGCCGCCTGATAATAAAAAAAGTAGGCTGCGGAGACGGCGGCCTAGGCCGCCCGGCGTCCGCGCTGGCGCTCCGGCGCCTTCTCCGCAAACAGATCGATCAGTTGTTCGGTCATCGCACCGCCCAGCTGTTCCGCATCCACGATCGTCACCGCTTTGCGATAATAACGCGTCACATCGTGACCAATGCCGATGGCGGTGAGTTCGACATTGGACCGGGTCTCGATCTCCTCGATCACCCGCCGCAAATGCAGCTCCAGATAATTACCGGCATTCACCGACAGGGTTGAATCATCGACCGGCGCGCCGTCGGAAATCACCATCAGGATCTTGCGCTGCTCGGACCGGGCAACCAGGCGGTTATGCGCCCAGGTCAGCGCCTCGCCATCGATATTCTCTTTCAGCAACCCTTCGCGCATCATCAAGCCGAGATTGCGCTTGGCCCTTCGCCAGGGTTCATCACCGGCCTTGTAGACGATGTGGCGCAGGTCATTGAGCCGGCCGGGCTGGGGCGGTTTGCCGGCGGAGATCCATTTCTCCCGCGATTGCCCGCCTTTCCAGGCCCGGGTGGTAAAGCCGAGTATCTCGGTCTTCACGCCGACGCGCTCCAGGGTGCGGCCCAATATGTCGGCGCACATAGCCGCCACCATGATGGGGCGTCCGCGCATGGAGCCGGAATTATCCAGCAGCAGGGTGACGCAGGTGTCGCGGAAGGTGGTGTCCTTTTCGCGTTTGAAGGACAGGGGGTACATGGGATCGATGATGATGCGGGTGAGCCGCGAGGCATCGAGCATGCCTTCTTCCAGGTCATATTCCCAATGCCGGTTCTGCTGCGCCATCAACAGGCGCTGCAGCTTGTTGGCCAACCGGGACACCACGCCTTGCAGCGAGAATAGCTGTTGGTCCAGGAAGCCGCGCAGCCGCGCCAGCTCTTCCGGTTCGCAAAGATCAGCGGCTGCGATCTCCTCGTCGAACTCCGCAGTATAGACCTTGTAACCCCATTCGTTCTGGTGCGCGAAAGCGGCTTCGTGGCGGTGCGGCTTGGCACCGTCCTGCGGCTCGGTGGCGTCGCTCAAATCCTCGGACTGTTCGGAGGAAACCTCGCCTTCCACCGGCTCGCCGTCTTCGGCCTCCGCGGCGGTTTCGGTGGTGGCGCTTTCGCCGTCCTGTTGGGCGTCCTGGTCCTCACCATCCTGGTTTTCGCCTTCGGGATTCTGGCCTTCGGCATTTTCATCGGAAGATGGATCGCTGTCGGTCTGGTCGCCCAGCGCCAGATGGTTCAGCATGGTGCGGGCGAGGCGGGCAAAGGCCTTCTGGTCGCGCAGCGCGCCGGCAAGCTTTTGCAGATCCGTGCCGGCCTTTGCTTCGATCAACGGCCGCCACAGATCGACCGCCGCGGCCAGCGAGGCCGGTGGCTTTTCGCCGGTCAATTTCTCGCGCACCATCAGCCCCAGCACATCGGCCAGCGGCGCTTCATCCCGAATGCGCGCCTTGGCCAGGCCGCGGCTGAGCAAGCGCTGTTCCAGGCCGGCGGCCAGGTTGGCGGCGACGCCTTTCATGGCGATCGCGCCGATCGCTTCCACCCGCGCCTGTTCCGCCGCCTCGAAAGCGGCGGCGCCCTCGGGTGAAGCCGGGCGGAACTGACTGTTCACCTTCTCGTCATGATAGGCCTTGCGCAACGCATAGGCGTCGCCAATGCCGCGCACCAGCGCCACATCCTGGGCTGGAAGATTGCGGTGCGGCGAGGGCAGGCGGGCCTTCAGCCCTTTCAGCGACGGCGGCTCGCTGGAGAAATTGACTTCCAGCTCCGGCTCGGCCGCCAGCGAACGCACCGCGACCGAAACGGCACGTTTGAAAGGTTCGGCGGGACTCTCTGGTTTGGCCACTTTGCTCTCATTGTCATGGCCCACCGGAGTGTGAGCCATCCAGGTGGGACAAGTGGAAACTGGCAATCCAGGCGCAGACGTCACCTGGGCGGCCCGCATTTGCGGGCCATGACATTCAATGCTACGCGACCAGCACCTTCGCTGCACTCTCTGGCAGTTCTTCGCCAAAACAGCGTTGATAGAATTCCGCGACACTGGCACGTTCCAGCTCATCGCACTTGTTGAGAAAGGTGAGACGGAAAGCGAAACCGATATCGCCGAAAATTTCCGCCTTCTGGGCCCAGGTGATGACGGTGCGCGGGCTCATCACGGTGGAAAGATCGCCCGCAACGAAAGCGTTGCGGGTCATGTCCGCCAGCCGGACCATGGCCGAGATGGTCTTCTTGCCGTCCGGCGTGTTGTAGCCGGGCGCCTTGGCCAGCACGATCTCTTCTTCCGCATCATGCGCGAGATAGTTGAGCGTGGTGACGATCGACCAGCGGTCCATCTGGCCCTGGTTGATCTGCTGGGTACCGTGATAGAGGCCGGTGGTGTCGCCAAGTCCGACGGTGTTCGCCGTCGAGAACAGGCGGAACGCCGGGTGCGGGCGGATCACCTTGTTCTGGTCCAGAAGCGTCAGGCGGCCGGAAACCTCGAGCACGCGCTGGATCACGAACATCACGTCGGGCCGGCCGGCGTCATATTCGTCGAAGACGAGCGCGACCGGTCGCTGATAGGCCCAAGGCAGCAAGCCCTCGCGATATTCGGTGACCTGCTT
>DATBCP010000376.1:0-7348 GCA_036270435.1 Rhizomicrobium sp.
CCGTTACAGTGAAGCGCACCTAGACTTATCCTGCCCGCCCTTAGAGTGCGCGCCTGGACGACGGTTGAACTTCCTTCCCTGCAACACCGTAAGGCCTCGTTCCATCCCGGCATCCCGCCTGGTTGGAAATCAATGCAGGAAGCTCGTAATGACTATCGGAACCGTCAAGTTCTTCAACACCACCAAAGGCTTTGGCTTCATCGCGCCGGAAGGCGGCGGCAAGGACGTGTTCGTGCACGCCACTGCCGTGGAAGCGGCTGGCATGCGCTCCTTGAGCGAAGGCCAGAAGGTCTCGTTCGACATCGTGCCCGATGCGCGCGGCGCCAAGGCGTCGAACCTGAAGGCCGTGTAAGCGGCTGAAGGCTTTGCACGTATTAAAGGCCGGTGGCTATGCCACCGGCCTTTTCTTTTTATCTCGAGCCCGGCATTCCGCCGGGCGACCATCCGCTAGGGCCATGACCCGCCTCCCCCTTCGCGTGCGTAGCACGCTTAAGGGGGAGGTGGCCGCGATGGGCGCAGGAGCGAAGCGACTGCGTGATAATCGCGGCCGGAGGGGGATCAAAAAATAGAGCGGTAGAATAGACCTACTGCGTCGGCTGCTCGCCACGCGGAAAGACCAGAGTCACTTCCTTTTGGCCGCTGCCCGATGTGGTGAAGCTGGCGTGGGCACTATGGCTCCCGCCGATCAGGCTGGCGGTGGCGGTGTAGCTGCCGGCCGGCGGCTTGAACAGAATCCAGGGCGCGTCGCAATCCAGTCCCGCCATCTCCTGATTGCCCTTCATCAGGCTGATATGGGCATTGGCCAGGTTGGCGCCGCCCGGTGTGGACAGCACGATCTTGACCGGATAGGCCGACCAGCGCGGGTCGTCCTTGGCCGAGCCGACGCCGGTGCAAACCGCTTCGACGCCATTGATGGTGGTGGGCGTGTCCTGCACCGCCGCGGCCTCATCAGCCATCATCAAAGCGGTGGCGAAGGCGAAACCGGCCGCCGTTGCGGCCATCAGGAAAAGGCGCATTTGACGTCTCCTTTTCTTTCCGGGTCGCACGGCCTGACGGCGCTGCGCGCCTGGCCGATGCTCCCGCCCCAGCACCCCATAAAGCGTTTGAATGGGCCCACAGGTTCCCACGGTTCCCCGACTGTGGCAGGGTGGCGTCGCGGGCCCCAAATCGCTGCAGTTCACTTGGGGATTTCATGATCAAGAATTTTTCTTACTTTTCGGTTTCTTTTTGCGCTGTCCTGTTAATTGCCATCCACCTCCCCGCGATGCCCGCCACCGCCGCCCAAAAGGCCAAGGCCATCGCCCGCCTTTCCAGCCTGGACGGAAAACCGGTCGGCACCGCGGACTTTGCCGCCCTGGGCCATGGGGTGCTGATCACCTTCGACCTGCACGACTTGCCGCCCGGACCGCACGGCATCCACCTGCACACATCCGCCAATTGCGACGCCAAATCGGGCTTCACCGCCGCCGGCCCCATCCTCAGCCTGCTGCCGGGCAAGAAGCATGGCTATCTGGCGGACGGCGGGCCTGAGGCCGGCGACCTGCCCAACCAGTTCGCCGGCGCCGATGGGCACCTGCATGCCAGTGTGGTTACCAACAGCTTCAGCCTGGGCAATGGCAAACGGTCGATCTTCGACAAGGATGGTGTTTCGGTGATCGTCGACGCCCGCGGCGACGATTACCGCACCCAGCCCCTGGGCAATGCCGGCAACCGCATCGCCTGCGGAGTGGTGATCCGCACCCGGGCGCCGGCCGTGTGGAAAATGACCCCCAAATCATGAGCTTTGCGGGGGGCTGGGCGGGTGGTCACGAAGACACCCCCATGACATGATCCGGGGCATCATGGGATTGGAAAAGCCGCAAACCCTAGCCCTGCACGAGATGATCGATGCGGATGCCCTGCGCCGCGACCTGACGGCCCTGGCCAAGGAGACCGGCGATCCCGGCACCTTGCGTCAAAAGGGTCTCAGCCTGATCAAGCAGGCCTTCCAGGACGGGCGCGACAAGGTGAAATACGCGGTGGAAAAGGAGGGCCTGCCCGGCCTGCCCGCCGCCCGGGTGCTGTCCCAGCTCCAGGACACCATCATCCAGGTGATCTACGACTTTGCCGTCAAGCACGTCTATTACGCCCAGAATCCGTCCAGCGCCGAGCGCATCGCAGTGGTGGCCACCGGCGGCTATGGCCGGGGCGAGCTGGCGCCGGGCTCCGACATCGATCTTCTGTTCGTGCGCCCCTTCAAACAGACCGCCTGGGGCGAAAGCGTCATCGAATTCATGCTCTACATGCTGTGGGACTTAGGACTCAAGGTCGGCCATGCCACCCGCAGCCTCGCCGAAAGCGTGCGGCTGGCCAAGCTGGACATCACCATCCGCACCGCCATCCTGGAAGCGCGCTTCCTGTGGGGCGACCAGGGCCTGTACGACGAGCTGCGCAAGAAATTCTGGAACGAGGTCGCCACCGGCAATGGCCGCGATTTCGTCGAAGCCAAGCTGGCCGAGCGCAGCATCCGCCATGAACGCCAGGGCGAAAGCCGCTATCTGGTCGAGCCCAACATCAAGGAGGGCAAGGGGGGCCTGCGCGACCTGCAGACCCTCTATTGGATCGGCAAGTATCTCTATCATGTCGATGACGCCGCCGACCTGGTGGATTACGGCGTCTTCACGCGCGAGGAATACCGCACCTTCCAGAAAGCCGAGGCCTTTCTGTGGAATGTGCGGGTGCATCTGCATTACCTGATGGCGCGTGCCGAGGAGCGGCTGTCCTTCGACGTGCAGCCGACGCTGGCGGCGCAGCTGGGTTACGTGAATGCCGAAAAGCCGCGCCGGGCGGTGGAAGCCTTCATGCGCGCCTATTTCCTGGTGGCCAAGGATGTGGGCGATTTGACCCGCATCTTCTGTGCTGCGCTGGAAGAACAGCATCGCAAGGTGCGTCCGTCGCTGAGCCGCATGCTGCCGGGCTTTTTGAAGCCGCGCAGCCCGGATGACGATTTCTTTGTCGAGAATGGCCGGCTGAACGCCAATCCCGCCATCTTCCGCCAGGACCCCGCCAATATCCTGCGCCTGTTCCAGACCGCCGATACCAAGGGCGTCGACATCCATCCGCATGCGCTGCGCACCGTGGCACGCTCACTGGACCTGATCACGGACGAGGTGCGCAACGATCCTGACGCCAACCAGGCCTTCCTGGAGGTGCTGACCTCGCGTCACGATCCCGAATGGGCACTCAGGCTGATGAACGAAGCCGGTGTGCTGGGCCGCTTCATTCCGGAATTCGGCCATGCCGTCGGGCTGATGCAATTCAACATGTACCACCATTATACGGTGGACGAGCACCTGATCCGCGCCGTGGGCCATGTCGCCGCCATCGAGCGGGGCGACCATAATGACACCAATCCGCTCACCAGCGACATCGTCAAGCGCATCCAGTCCCGCAACGTGCTTTATTGCGCCATCCTGCTGCATGACGTGGCCAAGGGCTTGCCCGGCGACCATAGCGATGTGGGGGCGCAAATCGCCCGCAGCCTGTGCCCGCGCCTGGGCCTCTCCGCCGCCGACACCGCGGCCGTGGCCTGGCTGGTCAAGAACCATCTGGTGATGAGCGACACCGCCCAGCGCCGCGATGTCTCCGATCCCAAGACGGTCCGCGACTTCGTCGACCAGGTGCAGTCGCCGGAAATGCTGCGGCTGCTGGTGATCCTTACCGTCGCCGACATCCGCGCCGTCGGCCCTGGCGTGTGGAACGGTTGGAAAGGCCAGCTGCTGCGCGAACTTTATTATGCCGCGGAAAACATGATGACCGGCGGCGACCAGGTGCCGTCGCGTTCCAGCCGTGTCGCCGCCGCCAAGGCGGGACTGGAAAGGCGCCTTGCCGATATGCCGGCCGCCGAGCGCGAACGGGCGCTGGAGCGTCACTACGACAATTACTGGCTGGGTTTTGACGAGGATGAGCTGGAACGCCATGCCCGCCTGATCACCAAGGCCGATGCCGACCGCAAGCTGTTGACCCTGGACGCCACCACCAACAAATTCCGTGCCGTCACCGAGATCATTCTCTACACCCCTGACAATGCCGGGCTGTTCTCGCAATTCGCCGGCGCCATCGCCATGTCGGGCGGCTCCATCGTCGATGCCAAGGCTTTCACCACCTCGGACGGCTTCGCGCTGGACGTGTTCTCGGTCCAGGATTCCGAAGGCGAGGCCTTTGGCGATTCCGAGCGGCTGGCCCGGTTGCGCCAGACTATCGAAAAGACCCTGACCGGCGAGATCAGGCCCCGCCGTGAGTTGGCCCGCCGGGCCTTGCGCAGCCGCGCCAGCGCCTTCAACATCAAGCCCAAGATCATCTTCGACAATGAAGCCTCGCGCATCGCCACCGTCATCGAAGTGGAATGCCTGGACCGGCCTGGCCTGCTCTATGACATCACCCAGGCCATCTTTGAGGCGGGGCTGTCGATCTCCACTTCGATGGTGGCGACCTATGGCGAGCGGGCGATCGACGTCTTCTATGTGCGCGACGGCTTCGGCCACAAGATCGTGCATCCGGCCCGGCTGGAGGCGGTGGAGCGGCGGCTCAAGTCTGCCGTGTCGCCAGGGCCGGAGGTTCGAAGTTCGCCAAGTGCTTGATATCGTGTTTGTTGGCGAACTTCGAACCTTAGCCGGCCCCGGATTCAATAATTTGCCGGTGTCCTTTCGATTCCGAAATTCGCTGGCCGACCGATATCAAGCATGGCGAATTTCGGTATCGGGACACCGGCCTCTTGATACCTCCGCGCCTGCCAAGGCATAACCCCGCCCCATGAACCATAGACCGCTTGTCTTATCGGGCATGCAGCCCACCAACACGCTGCATCTGGGCAACTATCTGGGCGCGCTTAAAAACTGGGTGCGCCTGCAAGGCGAGATGCCCTGCCTGTTCTGCGTGGTGGACATGCACGCCATCACCCAGGATGTGGGCTATGGCAAGCCGGTCGAGTTGACCCAGGCGACGCGGGAAGTCACCGCCGCCTATATCGCCGCCGGCGTCGATCCCAAACGCACGCCCATCTTCAACCAGGGCCAGGTGCCCGAGCATGGCGAGTTGGCCTGGATCCTCAACTGCGTGGCCCGGCTGGGCTGGCTGGACCGCATGACCCAGTTCAAGGAAAAGTCCGGCAAGCACAAGGAGCGGGCCAGCGTCGGACTTTACACCTATCCCGTGCTGATGGCGGCCGACATCCTGGTCTACAAGGCCACCCATGTGCCGGTGGGCGAGGACCAGAAACAGCATCTGGAGCTGGCGCGCGACATTGCCCAGAAATTCAATACCGACTTTGGCGTGCCGGACTTCTTCCCCCAGCCGGAGCCGGTGATTGTGGGTGCCGCCACCCGCGTGATGTCCTTGCGCGACGGCACCAAGAAAATGTCCAAGTCGGACGAAAGCGATATGAGCCGGATCAACCTGACGGACGATGCCGACGCGATCGCCAACAAGATCAAGCGGGCCAAGACCGATCCCAATCCCCTGCCCGCCAGCAAGGACGAGCTGGCGGGGCGCCCCGAGGCCGAGAACCTGCTAAACATCTATGCCGCCCTGGCCGACCAGGACCGCGATGCGGTGATCGCCCAGTTTGCCGGTCAACAATTTTCCGGCTTCAAGACGGCGCTGGCCGACCTGACGGTGGCCAGGCTTTCGCCCATCGCCGCCGAGATGCGCCGGCTGCTGGCGGACCCCGCGGAAATCGACCGCATCCTCAAGGATGGGGCGGCCCGCGCCCGCGCCATCGCCACGCCCATCATGGACGAGGTCAAGAAGCGCGTCGGCTTTATTTCCTAGCATTTCGATAGGGCGCGTTTGCCGCGTCCTATTTTTGGCGCAATGCGCGTAGACTGGGTTCATGACATTGGACCCCCTCGTCCTGTCGCGATTGCAGTTTGCCTGGGTTGTCGCCTGGCACATTCTTCTGCCGGCGCTGACTGTGGGGCTTGCGTCTTATATCGCCCTGCTGGAAGGCGTCTGGTTCGTCACCGGCAAGGAGATCTGGTTCCGCATCTCCGGCTTCTGGACCCGCATCTTTGCCGTTGCCTTCGGCATGGGCGTGGTGTCGGGGGTGGTGATGCCCTTCCAGTTCGGCACCAATTGGAGCCGCTTCTCCGACGCCACCGCCAATATCATCTCGCCCATGCTGGCCTATGAAGGGCTCACCGCCTTCACACTGGAAGCGGGATTTCTGGGCGTGATGCTGTTCGGGCGCAATCTGGTGCCGCGCTGGGCGCATTTCGCCTCCTCGGTGCTGGTGGCGACGGGCACTTTGTTCTCGACCTTCTGGATCCTGGTCACCAACAGCTGGATGCAGACGCCGGGCGGCTACAGACTGGTCGACGGCATCTTCTATCCCACCAGCTGGCGCGAGATCATCTTCAGCGCCTCCTTTCCCTACCGCTTCATGCATACGGTGACGGGCTTCTATGCCACCACCGGCTTTGTTGTTCTGGGCGTAGCCGCCATTTTGCTGCGAAGTAAAAAATCCACGGCGGAAGCCAAGCACATGCTCACCATGACTTTGTGGTTGCTGGTCCTGCTCGTTCCTTTGCAGATTTTCCTGGGCGACTTGCATGGGCTGAACACCCTCCACCATCAGCCCGCCAAGCTGGCCGCCATCGAAGCCCATTGGAACCGCGAAGCGCGCGCACCCCTGGCCCTGTTTGCCATTCCCGACCAGCAAGCCGAAACCAATCACTTTGTCATCGAAGTGCCGCTGCTTGGCAGCCTGATCTTGACCCATAACGTCAATGGCGTGGTGCCGGGGCTGAAGGATTTCCCGCGCCAGGACCGCGCGCCGGCCATCATTCCCTTCTTCGCCTTCCGCATCATGGTGGGATGCGGCCTCATCATGCTGGCGCTGGTGCTGGCAGGCTTGTGGCTCGAGCTGCGGCGCCGGCTGTTTGACAGCGTCTGGTTCCTGAAGGCCCTGACCTGGTCCATCCCGCTGGGCTTCATCGCCGTGGTGGCGGGCTGGACCACCACCGAAGTCGGACGCCAGCCCTGGACCGTTTATGGCGTGATGCGCACCGCTCATTCGGTAACGCCGTCGCTCACCGGCTTTGACGTGCTGCTCTCGCTGCTGGGCTACATGGCGGTTTATCTGATCATGTTCCCCACCGGCTTGTGGTTCATCGCCCGCATTGTGCGGGGCGGCGTGTCCCAGGAAGAAGCATCGCCGGTGGAAGCCGGCCGCCCGGCGGCGCCGGTCAAACCGCAGCCCGGAGCGGCATCCCCATGATCATTTTCGACTTTGTCCCGATGTGGACGCTGATCCTGGGCCTGGCGGTTTTCTTTTACGTGCTGCTGGACGGTTTCGACCTGGGTGTGGGCA
>DATBCP010000377.1:0-6260 GCA_036270435.1 Rhizomicrobium sp.
CAAAGCCCATTATGACGGCATCGTGGCCTTTTCCCAGACCGACTTTACCGAGGACCTCAAGAAGATCACCGTGCCCACCATCGTGATGCATGGCGATGACGACCAGATCGTGCCCTATGCCGACTCCGGTCCGCTGTCGGCAAAACTGTTGAAGAATGGCACCTTGAAAACCTATAAGGGCTTTCCGCATGGAATGCCGACCACACAAGCCGATACCATCAATGCCGATCTGCTGGCCTTTATCCAGGAATAGCGTGCGATTCTTGTCCTGTGTTTTGGCGCTGCTTCTGGCGGCGCCCGGTGCTGGTCTGGCGGCGGAGGATGCGCTCGGCGCCGCAGCCAATACCGCGTTCCTGGCCGCCAACGCCAACAAGCCTGGCACCGTGATCCGTCCCAGCGGGTTGCAATACCGGATCTTGCACAGCGGCGCGGGCAAGCGGCCGGGTGGCAGTGACGTGGTGCGGGTGGCTTATGGCATCCGGCTGATCAACGGCACCTTGGTGGACAGCACCACGCCGGTGCTCCCCGCCACCATGGCGATGAGCAGCGTCGGGCTGGCCGGGCTCGCCGAAGCCCTGTCTTTGATGCATGTGGGCGACCGCTGGCAGCTGGCGGTGCCGTCCAACCTGGCCTTCGGCGGCAAGGGGGCGATCAATGGCGCGGTTCCTCCCAACCAGGTCTTGCTGATGGACGTGACTTTGGTGTCGGCATCGCCGCCGCAGCCAGGCGAGGCGGTGGCGGAAAGCCCCTTCTCGGTCTGGGGCAACGGCCGGGAAAACGGCGCGGCGTTTACGATCCGGCCGTAGTGGCCATTCGGTAAATGTGCAGATTGCGGTCGCTGAGCAGGAAGCGTCCGATCAGGTTGCATGTCCCGGGGGGCCAGTCCTTCATGACCGCGATCATGGCGGAAACATTGGACAGGCCATTGCCGATAAAGCGGTCGGCCCGTAATGCCAGATAGGTGTCGATCATGACTTCGCGTCCCGCCTTGGCCGGATCCACCGTCGGCAGGTAGTGCACGCCCTCGTCCGTGACGGTGCGCTGGCAATCGGTAGCGATGATCCGCGGCCCATAGGCATCCTTCATCCGCGCCAGGCATTGCGCATCATCCGTCATCAGAAATACCGGCCAGGATGGATCCACCGCATCCAACGCTGCCATCAGCGCCCGGTTTGTCTCTTCCAAGCCGGCATCCTCGCTGACCTTGTCGGACCCGCGCATATGCACCGCGACATACGGCCCACCCGCGAGATGTGCCTGGAAGAAAGCATCGCAGGCCGCCAAAATATGGGGACGCGGCCGCAGATATTTGGCCGTCATATGGCGGTAAATGTCTTCCAGCGCTTTGCCGTACATCGGATGGGATGCGGGAATCCAGGGCATGATATTGACCGGGCTGATATGGAAATCGCTGACCGCGATGGTTTCGGGGCGGTTGAGGAAATAGACCGCGCCGGCGCGGGAGCCTTTGCCTTCCCATTTGGAAATCCCGCCGCTTTTATCGAGATTGCCGGCATCCCAGCGCGGCGGCAGGAACGTCGCGTTTTGTATCCCCGCCAGTTGCGGCAATGAGACCGGCGAGACCGGCTCGAAATAGGTGGCAAAAGCATCCTGTTCCGGCGCGCCGTTGAACAGGCTTTCAGCCCCCCAATGAACCGCCGGAATGCGGCCGGTGATTTCGGCCAGCAGCAGCGAGCCCAGAACCTGCACCACATCGGCCCAGAACCCAAACCCCCAGCTCTTGATCAGAAGGTAGCGCTCTGCGGGGGGCATCACGGGCTGTGGCAAGGCGCGCGCGGCCAGGAGATTTTCCCGGATGCGCGTATTATCCGGCTCGATATCCAGCGCCGCCTGGAAATAGGCGAGAGCGGCATCGCGCTCGCGGACCTGGGCGGCGATATATCCCAACAGATGCAGCACCGCGGCATTGCGCGGCTCCAGGTCGAGGATTTCGCGGCAGGCGATCTCGGCGCCGGCAAGATGGCCGGCCGCCACCGCCTGGTTCGCATAACGCCACAGTTCAAACAGCGAGTCCGGCTGCATAGGCATTTTTACGCCAGAGCGGGCCTTAGCCGATAGTGGTTGACGCCCCAGGACTCGCCATTGTTGAAGCCGAAGCTTTCGGCAGTGGCGAGGAAGAACATGCGCCAGCGCCGGCGCCACACAGGCGCATCGCCGCCATAGACATGACGCAGGATGGGGTCGATCCCGGCCCGGTTGGCGTCGAACAATTCCAGCCATTGCAGCGCCGTCTGCCGGTAATGGCTGCCGCTCCAGCGCCATTCCTCTTCCACTGCGAAGAGATCGCCAAACTGCCGGATCAGGCCCGCCGTCGGCATGAGTCCGCCGGTGAAGAAATGCCGCCCCATCCAGTCTTCGGGATCGCGCCAGTCATAGCGCGCCGGGCGGTGACGGTGGGCGAAGATATGCAGGAACAGCCGCCCATGGGGCTTGAGCCAGGCTTTGGTACGCGTCAGCAACGCCCGCCAATTGGCCATATGCTCGAACATCTCCACCGACACGATACGGTCGAAGCTGTCTTGGGGGGCGAAGTCATTCATATCGGCGGTGATCGGGTTGAGATTGGCCAGCCCGCGGGCGCGCGCCTGCGCTTCGATATAGAGGCGCTGCGGCGCGGAATTGGAAACACAGGTGATGCGCGTGGCGGGGAATGTCTCCGCCATATAAAGGGACAGCGAACCCCAGCCGCAGCCCAATTCCAAGATTTCCTCTCCGTCCTTTACGCCGGCATGTGCCGCCGTCTCGGCAAGCGCCATGATCTCCGCTTCGGCCAGGGATTCCCGGCCGGTGGCATAAAGGCAGCTGGAATATTTGCGCCGGGGTCCAAGGAACAGGGCAAAGAATTCCGGCGGCAGTTCATAATGCTGGCGGTTGGCGGCATCGGCATGTTCGGCGATGGCGCAAGCCTCCATGCCGCGGGCGAATTCCGCCTCTGTCCCGGGTGGCGTCTGCTGTCTGTCATTGGCGGCGATGACCCGCCGCATCCCGGCCCGGATGACAAGGTCGGGCAGGGCATGGCGCTCGGCAAGACGGACGGCGGCGGTGGCGAAGCTCATGCGCAAGGTTCCCTGCCGGTGCTTACGCAGCCACAACCGGGTTGGATCATGTCAGCGCTTGGCCGCGAGGATTTCGGCCCCCGCCAAGAGCACAGGGCCGCGGCCATGCGGGTCATCGTCCGGCCTGGGCCGGTTGATATGGCCTCAATCATCGTCAGTCGTCATCGTCATGATACTTCTTGGCCGCTTTGACGAATGGCCCCGGCATCAGGAGCTTTTTCTCGCCCGGATAGGGACGTTTCCAGTCCGTCGCCGAATACCAGGTGACATGATTGAGGAAATTGGGATCGGCAGCGTCCGCCTTGGTGAGCTTGTCCTTCATTACCTCCCAGGTGGCGGCCAGCCAGGCCCTTTGCAGCGGCGTATCGGCGCCGGTCTTTGTCCCGGCCAGGCCCGGCCCCTGATCCAGCGGGATCGGTGCCGGCAGATGCGTGAACGGCGTCAGGTCCGGCGTGTCCTGGAAGGCATCGAACATGGGCGAGGCCACCAGGTCGAACTGGGTCAAGGGCTGCATGCCCAGGATGTTCTCGATGGTGCGGTTGATATTCTCGGCTGTGTAGGTGGTGTGGATCACCTTGCCCTGGGTTTGTGCCTGGGGCGCCGCGGTATAGGGGCTGATGACATAGACCGGCTGGCGGTGGCCATCGACATGATCGACGCCGTTCTGGGCGTCGTCTTCCTCGACAAAAATGGCTGATTGTCCCCAGACTTTGCTGTGGCTGATCGCTTCCACCATCCGGCCCAAAGCGAGATCGTTATCGGCCTGGTAGTTGATCGGATAGGGAAAGCCCTTGGTGGTTCCGTTGGTGTGGTCGCTCGGCAGCCAGATGATGGTCAGGTTGGGAACCTGGTTGGCCGCGACTTGGCGTTCGAACACGGGAATCCAGTAATCCGCGCGATATTGATCCGGAATGGTCAAATTGAACGAAGGATAGTGCGGGTCGAGGATCTTGGCGGCCGATGGGATGCTGGACGTTTCCGTGACGGCATCGTCGGGCACGATGCAGCTTGAGGCAGGCGCCAATTTCTCCTTGCACAAAGCGGTGCTGTAAAAATCGCTCCAGTTGTAATCGCTGCCGTCGGGTTTCTTGGCGACTTTCGGACCATCGCTCCATTCGCCATACAGCTTGACGCTCAGGCCTTTGGCCGCGGCCGCCGACCAGAGGAAACCGCGCGGCGTATAAGTCAGCGGATCGTCGCTATTGCCGCCGGGATAGGAACGGATCCAATCCGGCGACAGGATGTCGTTGCTGTAGAAGGACCCAGACAGGAAAATCCAGGGGTGGCCGTCCGCCGACTGCCGGCTGGGGGCATAGACATTGTCCAGCAGCGGAAAGCGCTGGACAAAGGCATGCTGGTTGGGCGTCGCGGAAGCGAAGATGCCGAGCGACGGATCGCCATTGCCCTGCGGCACGTCTCCCAGCATCTGGTCGTAGGTGCGGTTTTCCTTGACGACCAAAAAAACATACTTGATCAGCGACGGCTCGCCGATACGGCGCGGCACCGCCACGGGCTTGGCAGTCGGATCGACGAATCGCGGGCCGACTTCGATGTTCGTCGTCAAGTTCCAGTGATTGTTCTCGATCACCTGTTTGGTGTAGCCCGCCAATTGTTCCGCATTGGGCAGCGCGATCAGGTTCACCACGCCACTGTCCTGATGGGTGTTGAAGGCCGACACGCCTTGGGCGGTGCCGATCGAGCCGCGCGCGCCCAGCCCCTTGTCGTCGGCGATGGCCAACTGCTTTCGCGCCGGATCGTAAGCGATGGATGTGGGGAAATAGGCGGTGGGAATATAGCCGATGACCGGATTGGCATCGCGGCCGGAAAGATTGATGACGGCGATGGCATTGGCCTGGCCCAGTGTGACATAGGCCTGCCCCGCTTCGGTGACGGCGATTCCGTTCGGACCAGACCCGAAAGCGCCACCCGCGATCGGCACGCCCAGCGCGATGGTGCGTACCACCTTGCCGGCGGTGGGGTCGATGACGGAGACGCTGTCGCTATAGGCATTGGCGACATATAAAGCGGAGCCGGAGATCGTCATGCCGGCGGGATGCAGCCCGACCGGGATGGTCGCCACTTCCTTGGCCGCTACAAGGTCGACAACGGAGACTGTGCCGGTGGTGGCGAACGCGTCCTTTCGGTCGACCACGATCGGCGTGCCGTCGGAGAGATTGGTGAAATCTTTTTCCGTCGCGGGGCGCCCCCCTTCATTGCTGACATAGGCTTTGGTGCCATGAATCACGATGCTGTTGGGGGCATTGCCGACGGGAATCTGGGCGATGAGCTTTGCCTGGGGCGCTGTCAGGTCGATCACGCCCAGCATATTGGCCGCGTTCAGGACGACATAGGCGCGTTTGCCGTCATCCGACACCGCGATGCCGGCGGGATTGATGGCTTTCGCATTGTAATAGGGACGGCCGTCCGCCGGCGGTGCGGGCAGGACCAGGCTTTGGTCATTGGTCAACAGCCCGGTCTGCGGGTTCACCTTGGCGATCGCGACATGATTGTCGTCCTGGCTGAAGAACAATTTGGTGCCGTCGGCGGAATAGGCGATGCCGGTGAAGGAGCCGGCCTTGTTGGAGGTGAACGCCGTACCGTTGATGGTGGTGGGAATGAAACGCTGCAGCACCTGGCCGGTGGCGGTGTTGAGCACGATGACCGGTTGAGGCGCACCCATCAACAGGACCGCCGCGCTGCGGGTCTTGCTGTTGGGATTGAGCGCGATGGCCTTGGCGCGCACCGGCGAGCCCAGATCCACAATGGTACCGGCCGGCGTCAGAGTCTGATTGCTCGAGGCCACGATCGAACCGTCGTTCTGCGGTCCAACCGTGCGATTGGGATCATCCGCGGCTTGGACACCGCAAGCCAACAGCGCCGAGACAAGCAGGCCGGCAAGATAGCTGCGCAATCGGACGGTCATGATGAAATCGCTCCCCGAATCGTGTCGCATCGGCTGGTGGGCCATCGTTTCTTCGCAAGGTGATGCCGTCAATGGCGGCCGCTGTGTCGGTCGAGCCGGGTCCAGACAGGCCCCTTGTGGCATCGCAATACTGCGTTTTCGTGAAACCCACCACGACGGATCAGGCAATGGCCTGATTGGTTGAGCTTTTTACGGACACCCGGTGCAATCAGCGCCGGCTATCGCTTTGCCCTGTGCCAGCGTACTGTACCCAAAATCGT
>DATBCP010000378.1:0-5870 GCA_036270435.1 Rhizomicrobium sp.
AGCCTCTGGATACCGAGTTCAAAATGCGGTGACGCCCTTCTGCTGGGCGAGGTCAAATATCCGGGTCATGGGTATCCATTTCTGGCCGGGGGAAGCATGGGGCAGAGCCTTTTGAAAGGTCCACATCAGGCTTTCCCATTCATCATATTCGGGCGGAATATCGCGGGCGCGGGGATAGTCGTCGGCCACGGTCGCTATCATCACCATGCGATTGCCCGTGCGCCAGATTTCCATGACTTCGATGCCTTGGGCACGGATGTCCTCGACAATCACCGGCCATACCCGTTCCGGCTGGTGAAATCGCTCATATTCCGCGATTTTCGAAGGGTCATCGACCAGGTCCAAGGCAAAGCACAGGCGGCGGCTCATTTTCTTGCGCTCCGGTTGTCGCTTTGGACTATAAAGGGTCCCCTCGTTTTTGCGGAGTTTTCATGGCGTCCTTTCTGAGACTTCATCCGACCGACAATGTCGTGGTCGCGGTGAACGGCTTGTCGCCCGGCGATATCGTGGATGACGTGAAAATCGTCCGGCGTATTCCGCCCGGCCATAAGGCGGCGGTGCGTGCGATCAAAAAGGACGAGCCGGCTCTGAAATTCGGCCAGATCATCGGGTTCGCCAGCCAGGATATCGCGCCTGGCGACTGGGTGCATGAACACAATATCGGCTTTCATGCGGTGGATCGCGATTACCAGTTCGAAGTGGATGCCCGCGATCCGCCGCCGTTGAGCGGGGCAACCTTCCAGGGCTTCCGCCGCGCCAACGGCCGATTCGGCACCCGCAATTATCTGGGCATCCTCACCTCGGTGAACTGTTCCGCCACGGTGGCGCGGCTGATTGCGCGCGAAATCGAAAAGTGCGGGCTGCTGGACGATTTTCCCGAAGTGGATGGCGTGATTCCGCTGGTGCATGGCCATGGCTGCGGCATGGACAGCAAGGGCGAAGGTTACGAAGTGTTGAAGCGCACCCAATGGGGCTATGCCGCCAATCCCAATATGGGCGCGGTGCTGATGGTGGGCCTGGGCTGCGAGACCTTCCAGATCGCGCGCTGGAAGCAGGCTTACAATATCGCCGAGAGTGGCACCTTCCGCTCCTTGACCATCCAGGATTCCGGCGGCACGCAAAAGGCGATCGAGGCCGGTATCGCCGCGGTGCGCGATCTTTTGCCGGCCGCCAATGCGGTGAAGCGCGAGACAGCGCCGGCTTCCGAATTGATGCTGGCGCTGCAATGCGGCGGCAGCGACGGTTATTCCGGCATCACCGCCAACCCGGCGCTGGGCGCTGCCGTGGATCTGTTGGTCGCCCATGGCGGCACCGCCATCCTGTCGGAAACGCCGGAAATCTATGGCGCCGAGCACCTGCTCACCCGCCGCGCCGCGCCCGATGTCGGCAAAAAGCTGATCGAGCGCATCCGCTGGTGGGAGGATTACACCAGCCGCAACGCCGGCAGCATGAACAACAATCCCTCGCCGGGGAACAAGGCCGGCGGACTGACCACCATCCTGGAAAAATCGCTGGGCGCCGCCGCCAAGGGCGGCACCACGCGGCTGAAAGCGGTGGTGGAGTATGCCGAACCGGTCACCGCCAAAGGTTTCGTCTTTATGGACACGCCGGGCTATGACCCGGTCTCGGCGACCGGCCAGGTGGCGGGCGGCGCCAATATCCTTTGTTTCACCACCGGCCGCGGCTCCGCCTATGGCTGCAAGCCCACACCTTCCATCAAGCTGGCCACCAACACGCCTGTCTATGAGCGGATGATCGACGACATGGACATCAATTGCGGCGATGTGCTGGATGGCGTCTCCATCGCCGACAAGGGCAAGGAGATTTTCGCGCATATCCTGAAGATCGCCTCCGGCGAGCGTTCCAAATCCGAGAAGCTCGGTTATGGCGACGCCGAATTCGTACCCTGGCAGATCGGCGCGACCATGTAGCGCCGCCCCCGGAATCTGCTTAGAGTGCGAATAGCGGGCGAAAAGATCCGAAATAACAAAAGGTGGAAATGTCCAAATTCCCGGTTGTCGAAAAGCGCTACCTTGTGGCGTTCGCGCTGACGTCTACCCTGTTTTTTGCCTGGGGCCTGGCGTCGCAATTCAATGATCTGCTCCTGCATCATTTCCAGAAAGCGTTGGACCTGACGCGGCCGCAAGCCAGCCTGACTCAATTCGCCTTCTACATCGGCTATTTCTGCGCGCCGCTTCCGGCGGCCATGATTATCCGTCGCCTGGGTTACAAAAAGACCATGATCGTTGGGCTGGCGCTGTACGCCATCGGTGCTTTCCTGTTCGTGCCGGCGGCGCATATGCGGGTCTATGGCATCTTCCTGGCAGCGCTTTACGTCATCGCCATCGGCGCGGGATTCCTGGAAACCAGCGCCAATCCGTACATCACGATCCTGGGAGCGCCCGAAACCGCCTCGCCGCGGCTGAATTTTGCCCAGGCGTTCAACGGCGTCGCCACCGTGCTGGGCCCGCTGGTCGGTGGGTATGTGATTTTCTCCGGCGTCGAATACACCCCGGCGCAAATGGCGGCGATGGGGCCGGCCGCCGTGGATCACTGGCGCGCGCAGGAGGCCGCCGCCGTCGGCCCACCCTATCTGGTGCTGGGCGTCCTGATGGTGGTGATCGCCTCCGCCATCGCGATCACAAAATATCCGCCGCTGCGTGCCGATGTGACGCCGGAAGGCGCGGGCTCGCCTTTTTCGGTGCTGAAAAGGCCGCGCGTCCTGTATGCCGTGGTCGCGCAATTCTTCTATGTCGGAGCGCAGGTCGGCACCTGGAGCCTGTTGGTGGATTTCGCCCAGGAAGCGGCGCATGTGCCGGAGCGCACCGGCGCCCAGGTCTATCTGGAAGCAACCATGATTGCTTTCTGTGTCGGCCGGTTCGTCGGCGCCTGGCTGCAGCGGACCATCAATCCGCCGCGCCAGCTGATGCTCTATGCCTGCTGCAATATAATATTGTGCTGCATGGCCGCCGTGCTGGGTGGCTTTCCCAGCATCTGGGCGCTGGTGGCGACCAGCTTCTTCATGTCGATCATGTTCCCCACCATCTTCGCGCTGGGACTTGAAGGCCTTGGGCATGAGACCGAATTCGCGTCCAGCTTCATCGTCATGGCGATCTGCGGCGCCGCGGTGGTGCCGCCGATCATGACCTTGTTTGCCTCATACACCGGCGCACTGCATTGGAGCATGTTCATCCTGGCGGCTTGCTATGCCGTTGTGGTGAGCTTCGGCCTGTTCGCGCCCAGGCTTGAGACAACGAGGTTGAAAACGGCATGACTTCGCTGCGCGATGGGATTTCGCTGCGCGAGCTGGCCGCCACCGGGCTGAAGGTGACGGAGCTGGGTTTCGGCACCGCGCCTTTGGGTAATCTGTTCCGCCCCTTGCCGGATGAGGTTGCGCGCCAAACCTTGGCGGCGGCGCAACAGGCCGGCTTCGGTTATTTCGACACCGCCCCTTTTTATGGCTTTGGATTGTCGGAACGGCGCTTGGGCGACGCGTTGCGGGGACGCAAAGACATCGTGCTATCGACCAAGGTCGGCCGGCTGCTCAAGCCGGTGCCGGGGCCGATGGACGAAACCCAGGTCCGCCATGGCTATGCCACGCCCATGCCGTTCGACCCGGTCTATGATTATTCCTATGCCGCGGTGATGCGTTCTTACGAGGAAAGCCTGCAGCGGCTGGGTCTGTCGCAAGTCGATATTCTTTACATCCACGATATCGGCCGGTTGACACATGGCGATGCCAATGCGGCGCGCATGTTCGAACTGACCCAAGGCGGCGGGCTGAAAGCGCTGGAGGAGTTGCGCGCCTCGGGCGCCATCGCCGGTTTCGGCATGGGTGTGAACGAAGTGGCCGCCTGCCTTGAGGTCATGGATCATGCCCGGCTGGACGTGATCCTGTTGGCGGGCCGCTACACCTTGTTGGAACAGGCCTCGCTGGATGCCTTGTTTCCACGCTGCCAGGCCGCCGGCACCGCGATCGTGGTGGGTGGACCCTACAATTCCGGCATCACGGCGGTGGGCACCAGGACTGAGGCGCCTCTCTATTACAATTACGAACCCGCGCCGGCCGGGGTGGTCGACAAGGTGCGCCGGATCGAAGCGGTCTGTGACCGCCATGGCGTACCCCTGGCGGCGGCCGCGCTGCAATTCCCCTTGGCGAATCCGTTGGTGGCCAGCGTGATTCCCGGCCTGGACTCACCCGAACGCGTGGTTCATACCTTGGCGTTGTACAAATTCGAAATCCCCCAGGCGTTGTGGCAGGAGCTGAAAAGCGAAAAGCTGATCCGCGCCGACGCGCCGATCCCGACATGATTGTCGACGCCCACCAGCATTTCTGGGATCCGGCGCGGGGCGATTATGGCTGGCTGAAGCCGGACAACCCGATCCATCGCGTGTTTTCGCCGTCCGATTTGCGGCCGCTGCTGGACCAGGCTGGTGTCGATGCAACCATCCTTGTGCAGGCCGCGCCCACGCCGGAAGAGACCGATTACATGCTGGGCATCGCCCGCGATACGCCTTGGATTTTGGGCGTGGTGGGCTGGATCGATCTTTTGGCCGGCGATGCCCTGGACCAAATCCGCTGCCGGGCAGGTGATCCCCAGTTGCTGGGTCTGCGCCCCATGTTGCAGGATCTGGATGATCCCGATTGGATCCTGCAACCAACCTTGGCGCCGGCCTTGGAGACGATCGCAGCAGAGAGTTTGGTGTTTGACGCCCTGATTCTTTCGCACCAGGTCGCGGCGATTGCCGAACTGGCAAATCGTCATCCGCGGCTCTCCATCGTGCTGGACCATGCCGCCAAGCCGCATTTGGGAGAGGCTGATGCGATGGCCAAGTGGGCGTCGGAGATCGAAAAGCTGGCCCGGCTGTCCAATGTCGTGTGCAAAATCAGCGGCCTGCTGACCGAATTGCGGCCCGGCGGCAGCAGAGACGATATCATCCGCGCCATCGGCTTCCTGTTCGATCTGTTCGGGCCCCAGCGGCTGTTATGGGGCAGTGACTGGCCGGTCCTGACCCTGGCGGGCAGTTATCAGGACTGGTTCACATTGGCGCGCGAAGCCATCGCCGCCAAGGATACCGGCGCCCTGGGCGCGGTGATGGGCGGCAACGCCCTGCGTATTTACCGCACCTGCCGCCATAACCATGCCTGATTTGATCGCAAACTCTCCCGAAGCGCGTTACCCTTCCAGGCATTGGAGCGCCTTGCGTGAAACGACGGTGGTTTGCCGGAATTTTTCTGGCAGCGGTGACATTGTTGCTGCTGGTGCTCTGGCTCGCGCGCAGCTATGTCGCCGTGCAATTCGCGCGTTCCTATTTCAGCAGTCACGGCGTCGCAGCTTCGGTTGAGATTGGCGAACTGGGCTTTCCCGGCGTTTCGGGCCGGTTTTCGCTCGGTCCGGCGAATGCGCCGGACATTTCCGCCGAACGTATTGAGCTCATTTTCGATCCCTTGCGCTGGATTCCGTATGTGACGGAAGTCCGCCTGGTGAATCCGGTGGTGCGGGCACGGCTGGATGAATCCGGCAGGCTTTCCTTTGGCTCGCTGCAGAGCTGGATCGATTCTCTCAGTCGGCAGGAAGGCAAATCGCGCTATGTCAGCGATGATCTGGCCGTGTCATTGCGTGGCTTGCGGCTTCTGCTCGCCACACAAGCGGGCGCCCTGGATGTCGGCGGCGATGTCGAGCTGCGCAAGAACCTGCCGGTCTCACTGACCTTACGCTCCCGGCCGGCCCACATCCGTTATCGGGACATGGACGTTGTGCTCGGGACTGCGACCCTTGTTTATGACCAGAAGGCAGCAACCCTGTCAGTGCAATTCGCCGGCGCGGCCAAGACCCCGGCCATCGACGCACGGGACATCGCCGCCCAAG